>JAIRKA010000040.1 GCA_031260345.1 Methanosarcinales archaeon | reverse complement strand
TATACTTCGATAGAACGTTTGAATGAACCGTAAACATGATTATTCCTTTAATAATCTTTTCCTAAAATTTTTCGGTACTTTTAACAAAGTTTAAATGGATTTGAAATTCTCGGTTTAACGCCAAAGAAAAAACGCAGTTCAAACAACAAATCCAAAAAAGGTTCCGGAAACGATTCTGAAAATACGGCTGTAATGGTCAGAAATTTGTATTCTTGACGTGTGAAAAAAGAAAATTAAACCCGGCAAATTGCCGGATTTCGTCTCAATTAAAATTTATATTTTTAGTTGCTGCTGCAACTGAATTCATTTTTATTTCTTCAAGGCCCTAACTTTTTTAATAAAGTCCGCCAGCACATCTTCCATATCCGGATGGCCGATTTCTTGTAAGCTGTAGTCCACACGCGTACATGGTTTGTCTATTTTTATGACACGCGCGAGATCTATCGGCGTTCCGATAATCACGCTGTCGCAGTCGGTGCACGCAATCGTTTCAGCCAAATCCTTCATTTGCTCCTCGCCGTAACCCATGGCGGGCAGCAGCCCTTCGACGTGAGGGTAAATGCGGTAAGTTTCAGCGAGCTTGCCGACGGCATACGGCTTCGGGTCAACAATCTTGGCCGCGCCAAAGCGTTTGGCGGCGACAATACCCGCGCCGATTTTCATATCGCCATGCGTAAGCGTCGGTCCGTCTTCAACGACTAAAACACGTTTGCCTCGGATGATTTCAGGTTTTTCAACGGTGATCGTGGACGCGGCGTCTATAACAATCGCATCGGGATTGACCCGCTCAATATTGTGCCTGACGGGTTGAATCTTATCAAAATCAGCGCTGTCGATTTTGTTTATCACGACGACGTCGGCGATGCGCAGCGTCACCTCGCCCGGATAATAGGAAAGTTCGTGTCCGGGGCGGTGCGGGTCAACGACAGTAACCATAAGGTCGGGCCGGTAAAACGGGAAATCATTGTTGCCGCCGTCCCACAGGATGACATCGCAGCCGTCGGGATCGTTTTCGGCGGCGCGCAGTATCGCCTCATAGTCAACGCCCGCATAAATGACATTGCCGCGCGTGATGTGTGGTTCGTACTCTTCCATTTCCTCAATGGTACAGTTATGCTTTTTCAGGTCGTCAATGACGGCAAAGCGCTGAACCTTCTGCGCTTCAAGGTCACCGTACGGCATCGGGTGGCGGACAGCGATGACTTTGAGTCCGTGCGCCATCAGAACCTCCGCGATGCGGCGCGTGGTCTGACTTTTGCCGCTGCCTGTGCGTACTGCGCCGACAGCGATGACGGGTTTTGTACTTTTGAGCATGGTGTTTTTGGGGCCGAATAGTGTAAAATCCGCCCCGGCAGCGTTGACGATCGCGCTGATACGCATCACTTCCGCATACGGCACGTCGCTGTAAGCAAAGACGCACTCGTCGGCATCAAGGTCTTTGATGAGGCGCGGCAGCTCTGCCTGCTCGTAAATCGGGATACCTTCGAGATAAAGGCTACCGGCAAGTGCGGCGGGATATTTGCGGCCGGCGATATCCGGAATCTGCGCGGCGGTAAAGGCAACAACCTTATACGCGGGATTATCGCGGAAACAGGTGTTGAAATTATGGAAATCCCGCCCGGCTGCGCCGATGATGATGATTTTACGCTGTGACATTTATGCTGCTCCTGTGTGGATATACTGAATTTACTGAAATTTACCGAGTTGTTCCTATCATGACCCTTGAATTATTTTTGAATTTATTCGTAAAGTTTTCCCATTGTTTTGCCGGCAATGTCCATGACCGCGCCGGTCTGTTCTATGACGCCCATATCATCAAGAATCTGTTCCAATTCGGTGAGCGTTGTCATGATGTTTGTCGGAGTTGTTGCGCCCATGGATCCGATTCTGAAAATTTTGCCTTTCAAATCATCCTGGCCGCCTGTTATAATGATGCCTTTCTTACTCAACGCTTTCTTGATGTCTTCGCCGCTGATTCCGGCCGGCGCTTTCATTGCGGATACCGTGTTTGAATAAGCGCTGACTTCATTCAGCTGCGGGAACATTTCAATGCCGATTGCGGTGACCGAGTCGCGGACAGCTTTGGTCATTAAGTAGTGTCTTTCAATTCTCTTGTCAAGACCTTCTTCTTCAATCATTTTCAAAGCTTCCTGAAGCGCGAAGAACAGGGAAACAGCAGGGGTGTACGGTGTTTCCTTCAGTTCTTTGGAAGCGCTTTTGTGATAAGCAACCAAGTCCAAATAATACGGACGTGTCTTCACATTCTGCATTTCAGAAAGAGCGCGTTCGTTTGCGGAAACGATGGAGAGTCCCGGTGGCGCTGCAATACATTTTTGTGAACCGGTGACAGCGATGTCAACATTCCATTTATCGACTTTGATGTCGTCGCCGCCGACGGAAGAAACGACATCCAAAATAAAGTACGCGTCATATTTTTTGGCGAGCGCGCCGATTTCGGGCGCCGGATTTTTGATAGCGGTTGAAGATTCATTGTGAACCATCGCAATCGTTTTAATGTCGCCGGCTTCCAACTTTTCTTCAACGAGCGCCAAATCAATGGATTTGCCCCATTCAAATTCGAGCGGAACGACATTTCCGTATTTGCCTGCAATTTTCTTAAATCTCTGGCCGAATTTACCGTTTTCGATTGCGAGAATCTTATCTTCTTTGTTGTTTAAGCATCCGATTGCCGCTTCCATGCCGGCAGTTCCCGAGCCTGAAATAACGGAAATATTTTCCGGGGCGGTGCCAAAGAGTGATGCGGAAATTCTCTGACAGTCATCATAAATTGCGGAGAATTCTTTTCCACGGTGGTTGATCATCGGCCTGGCCATCGCCATTAATACGCGCGGTGGAACCGCTACCGGACCGGGCATCATCATTAATTTGTCTTCTGTTTTAATCATTTAATTATACCTGCTTCTGTTTCATTTGCCGTTTTTATGTGTTCATACGAGATAAGGAAGTGTATAGATATGAATTTGATGAATTTTTGTGAATTCCAAATTGTCTAAATCAGACGTTAACTCCATCCCAATTATAAATTTATTCCCTGCTTTTGAGTTTTCAAAACGATTTTTTGGTCATCTTTCAAGCATCTCCTCTTTTCAGTTATGATTCTCATGATCATCAGTTAAAAATTATTCAATAAAGCTCAAAATGAATAATTAATGACAAAAATTCAAATCCAAATCATAAAAATTATGTGCCCGCTTTCGGTATTGAATCATGAAAAAACGATAGAGGGATTGAAAAAATAAAAGAAAATTGGAACGGCTCGCGCGCGGACGGCTACTGCCAAAACGGATTTGGCAGATGACAGCAGTAAACAGAAACTGTAAGGTAGCTGCGGCACGTTCGCGTAAGCGAACGGATGCGATAAAAAAGAGCAGATGCAAATGGCAACGCAAACGGCAGATACAAGCGGCAGCTCAAAAGCAGTCGCAAGAAGGAACTCACTCAAGTCAGATGCGTCTTGATATAAGCAAAAAATTTAAAAAAGAAATCAACGGATTTTATCCGTTAACGATTTTCATAATATCGCTTTTTGTAATCACACCTGTCACGATTCCTTTTTCCATGACAAGAACGGCCGGACTGCGTTCCAAGATATGAGAAACCGTTAGAACGGATGCGGTCTGCGGAACTGTCGGGAAGGACTCTTCCATTAAATCCGAAACCGTAATTCCGGCAAGCGATTTTCTGACGGCGATTGTTCGAACGACAACACCCTCAGACAAACTGCCGACAGGAACACCGTTTTCAATCACAGGCAGCTGAGAAATGCCTTTTGAGTTCATAATCTGAACAGCCTCTTCCAAAAGCTGTTTCGGCTGAACGTGAATCACGGGTGAACTGATGATGTCTTTGGCAACAATCTGCTGCTCTTTTTTAACTTCATCAAAAGCAGTGAGGATTTTGGCAACGGTGGAGAGGCGCGGATCGACATCGCTCATCTCAATGCGCGCAATGAGCGGTTGGCTGACGCCGGCGCGCTTGGCCAAATCGCTTTGGGTCAAACCCAGCTCTATTCTCTTCTTTTTTAAATCCTCGGGAGTCGGCAATTGCATGAAAAATATTATTACTGCAAGTAATAAGTAAATTGTGTTCAAATTTTGTTTGCAAATTGTGTTCACAAATTTTGCTCGCTTCGCTCACAAAATTTCAATGGCAGGAGGAGGGCGGCCTCTGTTAAAAATTGCTCACTTCGTTCGCAATTTTTTGCTTCCGGGCTGCGCGAAGCGGCGAGCCGGGCTGCGCCTGTTTGCAGTTGGTGAACTGTGTTTGCTTTGACGAGTCGCTGTGCGATTTTTAGCGGCTTCGCCGCGCGCGCGGCCGCACAAGTTTTTCAAAATTTGACCGGTCCGAAGGAGCGGGCAAACTTGGAGCGCAGCTCCAAGAAACATACTTCAAAAAAGGAAGCGCGTTTTATTTTCCGAATTTTCATCACGAAAAAATTTACCGTCAACCTAAGTATTTATATTCTCAAACATTATATCACAAAAAGTTTCACAAATCCAAATACGGGATACATTATTTCACAGTTTTCGTTTCGCAAAAGCAAGGGTTGGCTTATCAGGTGGCAGGCGGTGCCTTAAATTCTCGCATCGGAAAATCTTTTGAAGGTAAGATTTTCTCAATCAAGCAGCAGGCAAAGAACTTCTATACGCCGACTGTCAAGATGTCCTTAATCGCGATTCTCATCGGTATCCTGACCGGTGTTCTCATCGGCATTTATACTCTTTTAATGGATTTCATCAGCAGCGCGTTTTACGGCGGCAACTCGATCTTTGTTTATTACGGCATCCCTGCTTGGACCGTCATTCTCATTCCGATGCTCGGCGGTCTCGCTGTCGGTTTAATTCGAAGATATTATCTGAAAACGCATTACGGCGTTGAAAGCGTCATTGAAGCCTCCGCCCTTCACGGCGGCCGCCTGAAAGCAAAAGATGCAATCGGTGAAGCCTTTTTATCCGTGATTACAATCGGAACAGGCGGCTCGGCCGGCAAAGAAGCGCCGGGCGTCTTGATGGGAGCGGGTGCCGGATCATTTGCCGCAAAAGTTTTTAATCTGCGCGGCAAAAGTCTCCGTGTTTATCTCGGTTGCGGTGCCGCTGCCGGAATATCAGCCGCTTTCAGTGCGCCGCTTGCCGGAATCGTTTTCGTTGTTGAAGTTATTTTCGGCGAACTCGAAGCCAAAACATTTATTCCGATTGTCCTTTCAGCAGTTTTTTCAACCTTCGTCTTCCAAGCGTTTTTCGGGTCGGACGCGCTCAGTTTTCCGAATTACAGCTTATCACAGCCGCTTTATGAATTCTGGCTTTTCCCCGTCCTCGGTATATTAGCGGGCATCGTTTCCGTTCTTTTCATCAAAGTGTTCTATTTCATTCGCGAATTCTTTAAAAATTTGAAAATCAACAGCGTTTTCAAACCCGCAATCGGCGGAATTCTTGTCGGAATTATCGGCTGGTACTTTCCCCAGATTCTCGGGCTCGGCTATGACGTGATGCAGGATGTTGTTTCCAATCCGCTTCCGCTTACCATTTTGCTTGCGCTGATCGTCTTAAAAACGCTTGCCTTCTCACTCACAATCGGCTCGGGGGGCGCAGGCGGATCAATTGTTCCGGCCATGTTTGTCGGCGTCATGCTCGGTTCAGCCTTCGGCTTGATTTGCAATACGCTCATTCCAGGACTTTCCGTCAGTCACGGCGCTTTTGCCCTTGCCGGAATGGGCGCCGTTTTAGCGGGGGCGTCCAACGCAACGTTTACGTCTATCATTTTGCTGATGGAAATGACACAGGATTACGGGCTGATTTTGCCGTTTATGGTGGCTTGTGTTCTCAGCAACGCCGTTGCGCGCAAAGCCAATCCGGAAACCATCTTTACGGAACATATCCGCCGAAAAGGTTATACGATTCGCGGCGGTCGTGAAATTGATGTCATGGAATCTATTTTAGTTAAGGATTCGATGTATCCGCATCCGCGAACCGTTTTTGAGGACAGTTCCGTTGAAGCGCTGACGGCGATTATGCAGAGCAGTAAGCATGCCGGCTTTCCGGTTCTCAACCGCAGCGGTGAATTAACGGGTCTTGTCACAATTAAAGACATGCAGGAGAAGATGGACCTTGAGGATGAGGAACAGAAAATCAAAGACATCATGACAACTGATGTGATTGTCGCGTATCCGTTTGAAACGCTGGATGTCGTTTTGGATCGAATGGTCCGCCGTGATGTTTCTCGTTTGCCTGTCGTCATGAAATCCAATCCGAAAAAAATGGTCGGAATCATTACGCAAAAGGATGTCATGAATGCTTACAACAAGAGTGTTTTGACAAAAGTGCAAAATATCGGTGAAGAAAAGGAGTATTCAAACAAATCGGGAGATGAGGGGGAGTATAGCGTTTCCGACTCCAAAGAAAAGAAATGATTATCGGGTATTTAAATGCGGCTTGATTTGAGCGCGTTTCTTCTTGAGGCTGCTTTTGAGTTGCCGCTTGCCTCTGCTCTTTTGACAATAGCCATCCGCGCGCGAGCCGCTCCACCTTTTCTTCAAATTTTTAACCCCTCCGCCGTTTTTATTTTAATTTTCAGACTGCATGTTGTTTATTCATAACTCGATATCGAAGATTGATTCCCGATTTGTTCATAATTGGTTTGTTTTGCCGTTCCGGACACAAGATTTTTAATACATTTCCGTTCTTTTTCTGTTTATTCAATAATCAAAATTTTAAATAATCATCAGGCGACAATTATGATAAGCGATAATGCGAAAACAGGACTTGAAAGGGCTGCCAACCGCTCTTTGCTCAAAGCGTTGGGTTTGACGGATTCCGAACTCAAAAAGCCGTTCATTGCGGTTGTGAATTCCCATAATGAAATTGTTCCGGGCCACATTCACTTGGATAAAATCGGAGAAGCCGTCAAAGCCGGCATTCGTAATGCGGGAGGCGTTCCTTTCGAATTCCATACAATCGCCGTCTGCGACGGCATTGCGATGGGGCATGTCGGAATGCACTATTCGCTGCCGAGCCGCGAGCTGATTCAGGATACAATTGAAGTGATGGTCCGTGCGCACCAGTTTGACGGCATGGTTTTGATTCCGGCGTGCGACAAAGTTGTTCCGGCACATTTAATGGCGGCAGGAGACCTTAATATTCCAGCAATTGTTGTCACAGGCGGTCCGATGCAGCCCGGTTTTGCGGATGACGCTGATTTGGATTTGATTTCCATGTTTGAGGGTGTCGGCGCCGTTAAAAACGGTCAGATTTCCGAAGACAAACTGAAAATGCTTGAGGACAACGCCTGTCCGGGGTGCGGTTCCTGCGCCGGCATGTTTACGGCAAATACAATGGCGTGCATGACAGAGGCGCTCGGCTTGTCTCTTCCGGGCTGCGCGACTTCACCCGCGGTTGACGCAAGCAAAATCAGGTTTGCGAAGGAATCCGGCGAGCGCATTGTTCAAATGGTCAAAGAAGGCTTGACGCCGAGAAGAATCGTTACGAAAAATTCGTTTGACAACGCCGTGATGGCAGATATGGCAATCGGCGGCAGCAGCAATACGGCGCTTCACTTGCCGGCGATTGCAAACGCTTTCGGCATTTGTTTGACTTTGGATGATTTTGACAGGCTCAGCAAAAGTACGCCGCATATCATTTCTCTTCGCCCGGCCGGCTCGTGGTTTATGACAGACTTTGACCGCGCGGGCGGAATTTATTCCGTTTTGGAACGCCTCGGCGACCGCGTTTTAAAAGAGGAGATGACGGTCAACGGCAAAACCATCGGCGAAAATCTGAAAAATCATGTTTTAGTGAACCCGAAATTTAATCAAAAAGTGATTCAAACAGTTGAAAATCCGGTTCATAAAGAAGGCGGCATCGCGATTTTGAAAGGCAATCTCGCGCCGGACGGATCCGTCGTGAAGCAAGCGGCGGTCAGCGAGAAAATGATGAAGCACACCGGCCCCGCCCGCGTTTACAACAGTGAGGAAGACGCGATGTCGGCGATTATGGACGGCAAAGTGAAAGCCGGCGATGTTGTCGTTATCCGCTACGAAGGTCCGCGCGGCGGCCCGGGCATGCGCGAAATGCTCTCTCCGACGGCGGCGATTGCCGGATTCGGGCTGATTGAATCCGTTGCGCTTGTCACGGACGGGCGCTTTTCGGGCGGTACGCGCGGTCCCTGTATCGGGCATGCTTCTCCCGAAGCATCCGAAGGCGGTCCCATCGGACTTGTTGAGGACGGCGACATCATTGAAATTGACATTCCGAACCGCAAGCTCAACATTATGGTCAATGACAATATTTTAGAAGAACGCAGAAAATCTTTCAAGCCGATTGAAAAGCATTTTGGCGGTTATTTGAAGAAATACAAAAGAACAGTCAAATCGGCCAATCACGGCGCGATTGTTGAGTAAAAAATTTCCTCACTGCGCTTGGAATTTTTCAGGGTTTGACCGGTCCGAAGGAGCGGTCAATCAGAGGGCGGGGGGAAGGCGGTGTTTATTGAAAAATCGCTTCGCGACTTTTAGGCTGCCGCCACGCGCGAGCCGCTCCATTTTTCATTTTATTTGTTCGAAAGTGAATCACATTTTTGTTCAAAAAATATTTCAAAAGAGAAAACATGTTTTTATGAATTTCTTGACCTAAAGGAAAGAAAAAAATAGAATAAAAAAAGAGAAATCAACTGGAATGTTAGAATCCGAGCTGATTTGCGCCTAATTTGAGTAATAATTTTTTATCGACTTTGACAAGGACTTTGACAAGCTGACCGACATCCAAAACATCCGTAAAATCAATGTCTTCCAATAATTTGGCGAGCTTGTTTGCTTCTTCATCGCTCATGTCGATATAATATTCTTTCAAAATCAAATTGCGTTTCATTAATTTTCCGCACTTGTCATGCCATGCTTTTTGATATCTCTTCATGGATTTTTCGGAAAAGTCACCTTCTTTGACGGCTTGCGCCGCGTTAAGCCCTGCCAGCTCGCCGGACCAAAGCCCGTGTTTAATGCCGCCGCCTGTAATCGGATCTGAGAGATGCCCTGCATCACCGACAAGCATGAGACCTGCTCGGTAAAGATCGACAAGACCGCCGGAGACGGGAATGCCGCCGTAGTTCATTTCAATGATTTTTCCTTCGGGGAAGCGTTTCTCTATGAACGCGTTCAAAAAGTCAATCGGACGTGCGCCGTCTTTGACTTTACTGCCCAAGAGGCCGATGCCGACGTTGGCGCGTCCCGGACCTTTCGGGAAAATCCAAACATAACCGCCGGGAGCATACTGATTGCCCATGAAAAACTCGACATTGTCTTCATCAACATCAACGTTTGTCATCAAATACTGTACGCCTGATTCAAGTTCTACCGGTTTCAACGTTGTATTGATTCCCGCCCAACGGCCGACTTTGGATTCAACGCCGTCTGCGCCGATGACGATGTTTGCCGCAATCTCTTTCTCGACACCCAAGCGCTTGACTTTTACGCCCGTCACTCGGCCGTCTTTCATAATCAAGCCGGTTGCCGTAGTTTTGGTATAAACGTCGGCACCTGCTTTTGCTGCTCTTTCGGTCAAAGCGCGGTCAAAGATTTTTCTTTCAAGAATATAGCCGTAAGTTTGGTTTTCGTCCTTTGCGCGCATTTTAATAGGAGCGCCGTCGGGAACGTAAATAGTTGCGCCTTTAATCTGTGACGCAACCAAACGCGGTTCAATATCTATAAATCTGTTCAGGTCAATTGCGCCGATGCCTTCCGCGCAGCGAACCGGATCTCCGATTTCCTGACGTTTTTCAATCAAAAGAACAGAGGCGCCGCCTTCTGCCGCGAATCTTGCCGCAACGGAACCGGCAGGACCTGCGCCGACGACAATAACATCATATGCATCTTTCATTTTTGTACCTCTATTGCGCCGACCGGGCATATTTTTTGGCATATCGAACATCGGCCGCAGAGACTTTCGTCAACGTCGATCCAAACCTCTTTTAGATCAAGGGCCATTGTAGAGCAAACTGATACACATGCACCGCAATAACCGCACTTGCTTCTGTTAATAACGACTGTCACTTTAATGTCACCTGAATTGGGGATTTTAAAACAAAATGAAAATATGTGAAATATATGAAACAGATATGGCTGACTATTCATTATTCTTTTATATATGCATTTCCTCAACGGAATTCGTTTTTGAATCAAATGCAAGCTCTTTTCAGCTTTCAACCGTTTGTGAAAGGAGACTTTCGACCTATTTAATTTTATCGATTATATATAACTCTTTATTATCCCATTTATTTCTTATTATTCAGAACTTCCCCTGTAAATTCAAGAATTTTTCCAGAGCCGTGCCGCAAGATATCGTTTAGGTCTTCAGGCTCATCCATGTCGGCAGCCGCATAAAATGATTCATGAATTTCGCAGATCAAATTCTTTCGTTTCGCTTCTTCTTTATGTTTTATGAAACTTTCACCGTAATAGCTGACTTCAAAAACATCCGGCGCGCTGATAAACATCATATTTGTACCGCCGTCTTTTCCCGGAGCGATGCGAACAAAATTCGGATCGTTTGAATGAGATACGCTTGAATAAGATATGTTTGGATGAGATATATTGGAACCGCTCTTTTGCCGGACGGGCGCTGTCATCGCTTCTATGTTTTCTTTTTTCAGAAGCGCTAAATCTGCCATCACAATTAAAACCGGATTGCCCGCCGATTTCAGATATGAATTAACGGCAGTGTTTAAATCAGACTCGTTAACAATGATTCTGATTTCAAAATCCGTATTTGATGCGGACATCAAACATCTTTCATCCTCATCTTCCAATATGCTTTTGGATAATATGTCAACCTTGCTGATTCCGGCTTCTTTGAGTGCCGAAAGGACATTTTCAAGAGATAAAACGGCAAAAATCTTTCGCTCTTCATCCGTTAAAACGGAAGCTAATCTTGATTTCGGGTTATCGGATTTGAACGGAATAACAGTTTTGATTACTCTCATCGTTTTTTCTATTTACGGTAAATAATATAACATTAACGGATAAGCAATTTTTTAGAATAAACAATTCAAAAAAACGTGTGTGATAAATATGAAAATATGAAAGGGCCGCGATAGAATAATCTTATTTTTTGTTTCTAAAATCGAGCACCTGAATTCGATTCTCGAATCGTGAAAAATAATAGATAAGAAGAAAATAAGAAGAAAGGAAGGCGTGAATTATCCGATTTTATGAGTTTTAGGCACCTTGCATGCGCATTTGTCAACTTCGCCCGTTTCACGATATTTTTTGAAGTGCTCCATTTGGTTGCTGCCTTTTTCCGTTATTGAAAATTCACAGAATCTGAGAAATACATCATATGTATCGGGCGCAATCACGTGCTCCATTTTACAGGCATCATCTTCAGCGACGTGCTCGGAAACACCGAGCGCGATTAAAAAGTCTTTGATTGTTGTGTATTTCTTTTTCGTGCAGTTTGCGGTTTCTTTTCCTTTTTGCGTTAATGTGACGCCGCCGTATTTCTCGTAGTTGATGTAGCCTTCATCCGTTAATTTTTTGAGCATTCCCGTAACGCTCGACGGACCGACATCTAATTCGCGCGAAATGTCTTTGACTTGAGCATATCCTTTTTCAGTGACGACTTTATCAATCGTTTTCAAATAATCTTCTTTTCTCTCCGTTGTCATAGTTTTACCCTTCTTCTTTCGTTTTAACCCCTTAAGTGAATATTTTTAATCTCCGGTGAAAAATATTCTTTATGATGAAAATTATTCACATATCTAACTTCCAAATTATTTAAACGTTTTTCATCGCTGATTATATATATTTCGAAATTGAATGTTATTATTATTAAATTTTTTCACACTTTATGTGAATCATAACCCTTAAATAGCATAACTCTATCATTAGGTTGAATTATTGTTTTATCTTAGTTGAGTCAGTATTTAATCTTAATCACATTAATCTCATATCTTTATTGATTAGATAAAATGGTAGAATGCATTATGGTCAAAGAAACCTTATTATTGGTCGGTCACGGCAGCAAGCTGCCGTACTCTAAGCAGCTGATAACAGATATCGCTGAAAAAGTCAAAGCTCAAAATAAATTTGAAAATATTGAAATCGGTTTAATGGAATTCAACGAACCGTCCATTCCGACCGCTTTGAAGAAAATTATTGCAGACGGAACGAAAAGAATCATTGTCGTCCCCGTCTTTTTAGCACCGGGGACTCACACAGAAAAAGACATTCCGAGAATTCTCGGTCTTTTGAAAGATGACGGCGGAGGTCACCACCACCATCACCACCACGGAGATGGAAGCGGTCACCACAGTCATAGTCACGGCCATGGTCACCACCATCACCATCACGGCGACCCCGTCGATGTTCCCGATGATGTTGAAATTATTTACAAAAAACCGCTTGGCGCAGATGACAGAATCGTTGAAATCGTCATGGAGCGCGCTTTAAACCTTTAAATTGAAAGCTTTGACTTTCAATTTTTTCATTTTCTCTTTTGCTTTTCCTTTTATTGTAAAGCTGGTCTTTTGCTGTTCATTTATTTTTTGAAAAAACGGTGTGCTGTTTTGAACCGGTTTATGAAAAATGGGGTAAGTTGCGCGCGCGGCAGCAACCGCAAAAAAAATCGCGAAGCGATTTTTCAGCAAACACCCCCTCCACCTACAAACTCAAAACGTCCTCCACTCGACGGCGCAGCCATTAAACGCGGGAGCATATCACAAACATCGTCCTCCCCCGCCTTCTGATTGACCGCTCCTTCGGACCGGTCAAACCCTGAAATTTTGAGACCGAAGGGAGCAAAATTTTTTGAAATAAATTTATAAATCCGCCAACCCTTATCTCGCCTATGTCAGTTTATGATCAATTAAAAATCTTTCAATACGAGTTTGAAAAATACCGCAATTCCAACACGGATAAGCCGTCTTTTTTCTATTTTGTCGAGCATTGCGGAAAAGTTAAAACGGTCACCGACAAATTCTTTGAAGATGTTTCCGAGATGACACCTGTTGATGTGCCGATTGCGGGCAATAATCTTAAAACGGTTCAGTTGATCCGAAATGTTGCCCGAAAAAAGATGGCGGAACAAAAGCTGGTTGCAAAAGCGACGGAATTGCCGATCAGTAAAGCGTGGACGGCAAACGGCATGACCGAAACAATGGCCCGAATAAAAACACTGGAACAAACGGCAGCCGCAAAGATCGAAAATTTAACGAAAACCGAAACGATGATGGCAACAACCCTGACGGTTGGGAACTACAAAATGATTAAAAAACCGATTGTTGACAGTCTGAAAGAAAAAATGAAAAATCCGAAGGCGTCCATCGAATCATTTATTCCGATAAAATACCGCTTGTTTATCGGCAAAGAAGATATTCAAACCGTCAACATGATTTTAAATTTCATCGTGCCCGACATGAAAGATGAAAATATTGAAGAAATCGAAAACATGAACTATGTCAGTTTCAAATATTCTGTTTTGATGATGATTACAGCGCTTCGGCTGACATATGAATTCCCGCCGAATTACGAAATATACAGATTCTGCTCAACGCTTCCGAAAAGTCCGAATGAAAATTCCGAGCTGTTTCAAAAATTGGAAGAAATGATTGTGTTTACGGATTCCAAAATGTCAAATATTATCAAACTCGCGAAAACGTATGACAAATATGAACAGTATGAAGCAAAAGTTCTCAGCGGAAAATCCTGAAAAAAAAGAAAATGAAAAAAGAGAATTAAATTGCCTCATACGTTTTTTTCATCAAAAGTGCATCGTTTTCAAGATTCGGACTTTCACAAATAATCGTTCCGCACGCTTTGAATTCTTTAAAGACTTTCATCAAATCTTTGTAATTCATATCGGACTCTTCCAAAATCAAATGATTTTTCTCGCCTTTTGAGGTATATTCAATACCGGAAATGTGGCAATGCATCGTTTTAAGCCCTTCTTTTCCGAGCGCTTTTTCAATTTTTTCAAAGATGAGCGTGAATTCTTCATAAGTATTGTGCTTGCCGTCGCGGGCGTGAATGTGCGAGAAATCAATGCACGGTAAAACGCCGTCAATCTCGGCGGACAGAGAAAGCACTTCATCAATGTCACCGAACTGCGTCGCCTTTCCGGTCGTCTCGGGGCGAAGCGTTACCGGAATGTTGTCATCTTCCAAACGTTTGGCCAATTCTTTCAAAAGGCTGAAAACGCGATCATAAACAACTTTCGGGTCGTCTTTGAGATAAAAAGCCGGATGAAAAACAATATTTGTCGCCGAGCAAATATTTCCGATGCGTGCGGATTCATATATGCGCTGAACACTGGAATCCAGTTTTTCTTTTTCAACGGCGTTCAAATTAATGTAATACGGGCCGTGAACACTGAGCGCAATGTTTTCTTTGATGGCGGCCGCATTGACTTCTTCAGCTGTTTTCTCACCCATGCGGACACCTTGAACGAATTCAAGCTCCATGCAGTCAAGTCCGAGTTCGCGGACGCGGGAGATGCCGCTGACGGTGCTGCGCTCTTTGGAACTGACAGGAACGCCTGCGGTGCCGAACAATAATTTGTCATGAGTTTTCAGTTTTTTTGTGTTGACCATATTTATCCCACAATTCCGAGATGGCGCGTCAATTCTCTGCGCTTGTTAAAAGATATTTTGTCTTCAACCAAATCCAAGAAACTTTCTGTATCCTCTTCGTCCAAGCTCATGATATCTTCTTGATTGGAAAGGACCAGATCCGCCAAATATTCCACTTCTTCCGTGTCCAATCGCGAAAGACGCTCTCTGAAATCTTCGCCGCTTTCGGCAAAACGGTGGGAAACCGGTCTCAATATGAACGGAAATGAGTGACCTGCACCGGAATCCGTGCTGCCGCCGGCTTCGGGAACCAATTTGTTGAAAATGCGCATGTCTGTTTCTGAAAAAACGCGGCCCATAAGGTATCCTCCTGTTGATTGACAAAATTGCTGTCAATTCAATTACAAGCAAATATAACAACTATACAATAAAAATGGGAGATGCCGATATATTAATTTTTCATTAGACCTCTTCGGAAATTAAACAGTTTTTTCCAAAGTTAATGACAGTACAGATGTATTTGGTTGTAAGATTATGAATTTTTATTTTCGTCGTTGTGAGTTATTTCCGAGGAGGTCGATTTCTTGTTTTGAAGGCGGCCTCTTCGATCGATTTCGCCGTTATAAATCCGCGTTGTTGAAATCGGAATCGTATCTTCCGCCAAAACAAAATCAACGACGCGAATATTCAATTCGGGCAAACCGGAATTCCAGCGGATTTCATTAATTTTTTCGGCGCCCACTCGTGTTTCTGGAGAAACGACGATATAATCATAATATTCAGAAACCGAGGGGCCAAAAGGGTCATCCAGTCGGGTAATCAAATAAGAATCAGCCGGTAAATTCATTTCTTTCAGCAATTCTGAAATAAATTCGCTCAGCATTTTTCGGCGCGACTCGTAATCGGACACGGCATGGTTTTTTCCTGCCGCCATCTCATCAGAAGTTAAACCGATATGAACGACGCCTGAGCCGGCTTCTTTGAGAATTCCGAACGCTTCTTTAATCAATTCGGAATGACCGGAATGCAGGGATTCAAAAGTTCCGCCTAAAACGACTCTGACCATGAACGAAAAAAGGCGGCCGGGGTTATTAAGCGTTTTGGAAATTTGACCGGCCCGAAGGAGCGGTCAATCAGAGGGCAGGGGGGAGGGCGACGTTTGCTGAAAAATCGCTTACGCGACTTTTTGGCGCCCGGGCGGCGCAGAGCGGCGATCCGGCCTCTCCGCCGCGCGCGCAAACCGCTCCATTTCTCCATTTTTATTTTCATTCCGTCCCGCGTTTTCTTTTAATTTTCATCCCGTCTCAAGTTTTCTTTTAAAATAGGCTTTGCACGAAAAGTCCGTTTTGCACGAAAACTTATTAACTTGCACAAAAGAGGAAATTACGAAAATCAAAAGAGGATTACTGATTGAAATTGGAAGAATTGAAAAGCAATTGGAATAAAAAACGAGGATTACTTAAATTAAGTATCAAGAAAAGTAATGAAAGTTAAAGTGTTTTCCGCTTTCAAAATTTTGATTCGGTGAATGCTTCTAAATTACTTTGATTTTCATCCAAATTTTCCCATTTTTCTAATAACTTTTCACTATAGATCGAAATTGAATTTACATATTCTTTGGTAATTGGCAATTCGAACCTTTTATTAATTTCATTAACAAATGTCATGTTAATTAGACCCATTTCGAGTATAATCATAATTGAGATTTCCATGAAACCATGTGGGGAAAATAAACTTTTGGGTTTTGTGAAATCATTATCTTCATAAGAATCGATATCTGAGATTAAGTATGTGGGGTCTGCGTGATTATATTTATTTGCCATATCTCTAAAATCTTTATCTGTATTAAGCTCAACATTTTTCATAAAATGATAAAAATCAATTCTGCCTTTCGGAAAAACTTTCCGTGCCCAGTCATAAATGCCCACATTTTTTGTTTTTTTAAACATAAAAAGGTCTTCAGATACGATTGGATTTTTTATTAAAAATTTTAAAAATACATGCATTTCAAATAATGTACGCCAGCGTGCCATAGCACCTGATGCCGAACCTCCTAAAAGCAAGATAATGCATTCATAATAGATTTTAATTGCCTTTTCTTGAAGTCTGAGTAAAAGCCTGGTATTATAATCATCAAGATCATAAAATACAGGGAATCTGAAATCCGTTGCCATATCGTGGGAAAGTACTCCATATCCCTACATCCATTTTAACAATTCATTATAACCATCAATGATCCATTGTTGCCCCATCTCATATTCGATAATATTTTCGGCAACACTGTCCTATATATAACGGCACAAATCTTCTTCCGATATATTTTCGGATTCGTTTGTTTCTTCCATGATTTAAAATCCACATTTTATAATTAATTTTAGAACACCCTCTATAAGAACATCAATTCAATTTCCTAATTATTAAAATTTGCTTTAATATTGTAATTTCATAAGCTTTGCATGGAAAGTCTGATTGTTACACGAAAAATAATTCATCCCATCTCTCAAGTTTTCTTTTAAAATAGGAACCTATTTTTAGTTTGACGGTTTCTTCGATTTCTCGCAGGCGCGCAGACCGGAGGAGTCATTTATCGAAAATTCACAAGCAGCCGAAAATCAAAGACTTTTTGCAAACTGGAAGCAAAAAACGTCTCTCTTTCTCGGGAGCCAGGCGATTACGCTTTTCGGCTCATCTCTCGTGTCGTTTGCGATTATTTGGTACATCACGCTGACAACCGGGTCCGGTCTCATGACAACGCTGATTATCCTGTGCTCTTTCGCTCCTCAATTTGCGATTTCATTCTTTTCAGGCGTTTGGGCGGACAAATACAATCGAAAAAAATTGATTATAATTGCAGACAGCGGCAGAGCACTTGCAACGCTTGCGCTTATCATTTATATGATGGCAGGACACGAGTCAATCGCTGTGCTTCTCTTCATTGCGGCCATTCGATCAGTCGCCACCGGCGTTCAAATGCCTGCCGTCAACGCGATAATCCCTCAGATTGTGCCGCAGAATAAACTCATTAAAGTCAACGGTTTTAACGGCTCAATTCAATCCCTTGTCAATCTGGCAGCTCCTGCTGTTGCGGGCGCAGTTCTGTTTTATGGTGAAATCCAATATATTATGATGATTGACGTTATCTCGACTGTCATTGGTATCTCAATTTTGCTGCTCATCTCTATTCCGAAACATAAAAGAGCGCTGGAAGCTGTTGCGGCAGGCTATTTTGCTGATTTCAAAGACGGACTCAAATACAGTAAGAATCATCCGTTTCTTAAGCCGCTTTTCATCACCTACGCGTTCTTTACGGTTTTATTTGTTCCCGCAGCCTTTTTGAGCGTTTTGTTAGTGACGCAGGTGTTTGGCGCGAATTATCTTTACTTGACGGTGAATGAAATGTCGTATTTCATCGGAACGCTTATCGGCGGCTTGATTATCGGTGTTTGGGGCGGGTTTAAAAACCGCGTCAAAACACTGATTGTCGGCCTGTTTGCTTTTGGCGCTCTGTCACTTGGTTTCGGCCTGACGCAGACGTTTTGGATTTATTTGGTGCTGATGGCGCTTGTCGGTCTGGCAACGCCGTTTACATATTCGCCGATTATGAGTTTGATTCAGGAAAAAGTCGATCCTGACAAACAAGGACGCGTCTTTTCACTGCTGCAGATTCTCTTTACATCACTCATGCCGTTTGGAATGCTGTTCTTCGGCCCGATGGCAGATATTGTTCCCGTTCAGACGCTTGTTGTTTACTGCGGAATCGGAATCGTGCTTCTTTCAATCGCCGTCGCTTTCAATAAAAATTTCTATCGGCAGGGTTTGTCTGAAGTGAAAACAGAAACGAAAAGTTCCTGAAAACTTACAGCTTTTGTTTTGAAATTGTATTGAAAATTGATTTAAAAATTTACAGCAAAAACTTCCATTTCTGTTCTTTTTGACGCGTCATTTGAACATATATCTCTTAAAAATCATTTTTGTGTATCTTTTCCTTCACGTTACATGTTTATATTTATTATTGTTGCAAATAAATATAAATACTATTATTCAGACGTTATTATATCTAATTCCCTCATGTTTAAAGGAAGGAGAGGATAATTATTTCACGAAAAATATTTTTGATTTTATTCATAGCAGCTTTGCTTTTGGTTACGTGCGGTACCGCTACGGCGGCAGATACAATTCATGTCAATGAATCATTGTTTATTCATATCGGCGACGGGTCCTTAGGTCTTCCCGATGCTCAGGGAACTCCCGTTAACTGGACTCTTGATGCAACATATATTCTTGACAGTAATGTGAACATGTCGAATGTTACTGCCGGCAGTTTTACTCCGATTGGAAATCAAACCAATCCGTTTACAGGAAGTTTTGACGGTCAAAATTTCACGATTTCTAACCTGAATCTTGCTCCGGCAGCAAACTACACCGGTTTATTCGGTTACACTAATGGCAGTGCAATAATCGCAAATGCTAATTTGACTTATGTTTCGATTACTCCTACGAATTATGCCAACTTTACCGGTTCTTTAATCGGATATGCCGATAATACAGTTATTGAAAATTGTCACGCTTCCGGCAGTGCTGTTATCAACAGTTATTTCGGCGGTCTTGTCGGTTTTCTCAATAATTCAACTGTTTCTAACAGCTCAGCTGCAATTGATATTACAAGCGGCGGTACTAATTATTTTGGCGGTTCGGCTATCGGCGGCTTTGTCGGCCAAGTTAATGGACAGAGCTCTATCAATAATTCTCAAGCTTCCGGCAATATCACTTTTATAACCGGGGGGCAGAGTACTGATGGCGTCGGTGGTTTTGCAGGCAATGTAAGCGGACAGAGCTCTATCAATAATTCTCAAGCTTCCGGCAGTGTTTTTGGAAATAATAGTGTCGGCGGCTTTGTCGGCCTAGTTAATGGACAGAGCTCTATCAATAATTCTCAAGCTTCCGGCGATTCCAGATGTTGGGGATCTAATGTCAGTGGTTTTGCAGCTCTGGTTGATGGAAGTTTTATAGAAAACAGTTTTGCGGCAGGCGTTGTTAACGGCGGCGGCGATAATACAGGCGGGTTTATTGCTTATCTTACGAATTCATCTGTGGTTTCTTATTGTTTTGCGGCAGGCGCCGTTAATGGTAATTCTACAGCCGGCGGGTTTGTTGCGAATATCACGAATTCAACCGTTTCTAATTGTTACGCCACGGGCCTTGTCATAGGAACGCAATCATGGACGAATAATACCGGCGGTTTTGTCGGGATGATCGGAAATCCTTGGGCGGGTAATAATCTTGACAGCTCGCTTATAGAATATTCCTACGCTGTCGGCAATGTTGCAGGCGTTAATAATGTCGGCGGATTTGCAGGCAATGTAACAAACCAACCCTCCGGCGTAAATCCAATTCAATTCAGCTTCTTCAGAGTAGATAACGGCGGCGGAAACAACGGTTTTGCCGTGCCGGCATCCGCTTCAGTTTTAAAGGAAATTCAAACTTTCTTAAACGCTCCCAAAAACCAAACCGATAATACAATCTCTCCTTGGGACATTGCACCCGCACCCGACAGTTCCAAAATTTGGTATATCGTTGAAGGAATGACATACCCGAGATTCTATTGGTTCCCTCTGGGGGATATCGTTTATGTCAACGAATCATTGTTTATTAATATCGGCAGTAATGCTTCAGGTCTTCCTGACGCTCGGGGAACCCCTGTGAACTGGACGCTTGATTCAACATACATTCTTGTCGAAAACGTTGATATGACAAATGTTGCGGGATTTGCTCCAATCGGCCGTTCTTTACCTTTTACGGGAAGTTTTGACGGTCAAAATTACACAATTTCTAATTTTAGTAACAGCAGTTCAACGGATAATGTCGGTTTATTCGGTTACGTTGAGAGCGCAACAATCACAAATGTTCGTTTGACGAATGTTGCGGTCAGCAATACCGGAAACAGTACAGGCTCTTTAATCGGATTTGCTGAAAATACTGTTATTGAAAACTGTAATGCTGCGGGCTCTGTTGGCGGCAATAGTCTTGTCGGCGGTTTGGTTGGAGGAATGCTGGGCAGTACTGTAATCAACAGTCAAGCGAATGTTACTGTGACAGGAAGCAGCAACGTCGGCGGTTTTGTTGGTGTTGCTTGGGGGGGAACCGAAATAGTTGGCAGTTCGGCTATTGGACTTGTCACCGGCAGCAGTCTTGTCGGCGGTTTTGCAGGCAATCTCAATGATACAATCGTTTCTGATTGTCATGCAGAAGGCGGTGTTATAGGAAACACCAACGTCGGCGGCTTTGCCGGTAACTCTGAAAGTTCCGGAATTGATGGCAGTTCAGCTTCCGGAACAGTCTCCGGAGCCGGCGGTACGAACTCGATGGGTGGTTTTGTCGGCAATCTCCAGAACTCAACCGTTTCTAATAATTGGGCGGTAGGTGATGTCACAGGCACTTTCAATGCCAGTTACTTAGTTGGCGGTTTTGCCGGTAATATCGCAAATTCAACCGTTTCCGATTGTTATGCGGATGGCATTGCCGAAGGCATGAGCAACGTCGGCGGCTTTGCCGGTGTTATTCAGTTGAGTTCTGTAATTAATAGTAGTGAAGCTTTCGGAAATGTCATCGGAACCGGTGGCTATCCAAGCATGATTGGCGGTTTTGTCGGCAATCTCGGTAATTCAACCATTTCCGGCGGTTATGCCGGAGGCAGTGTCACAAGCAACGCCAGCCACGTCGGCGGCTTTGCCGGTGTTGCTCAGAATGGATCCGGAATTGTTGACAGCCGTGCGGAAGGTACAGTCACAGGTTTTACCTCAGTCGGCGGTTTTGCCGGTCAGATTGCTAATTCAACCATCATTGAAAATTGCACGGCTTTGGGCAATGTGACGGGCAACAACAACATCGGCGGCTTTGTCGGTGTTACTTGGAGAAGTGACCCTGCTTGGGGAGAACCCCAAATTGATAAGAGTTCAGCCTCAGGAAGCGTTACCGGAATTGTCGTTGGCGGAAGCTCGTCGTACATCATTGGCGGTTTTGGCGGTTCTCTCCAAAATACAATCATTACTCGTTGTTATGCAGAAGGCACTGTCACCGGCGGCGGCGATTCGTCTCAATTTGTCGGCGGTTTTGCAGCCAATCTCGTTAATTCAACTGTTTCTGTCAGTTATGCCACGGGTGATGTCACCGGCGCGTCTTTGATTGGCGGTTTTGCCGGCCGTCTCATACATACAACCGTTTCTAATTGTTATGCAAGAGGAAATGTGACAGGCAGCGGCAGCAGCATCTATTATGTCGGCGGTTTTGTCGGGATACTTGAATCCGCAGGGTCGGGCACTGATACTTCTCTTATAGAAAATTGCTACGCTGTCGGCGATGTTCTTGAAGCAGGCAACAACAATGTCGGCGGTTTTGCAGGCACTGTCAAAGACCAATCGATAAACCCGATTCAATTCAGTTTCTTCAGAGAGGGTAACAACGCCGAAGGCGACATTTTTGCCAATCCAAAATCTTCTGCAGATTTAATGAGAATTGCGACGTTCTTAAACGCCCCTAAAAATCCGGATGAAAGCGGTGTAACAGAAAGCTGGAGCATTTCATCCGCGCCCAATGCTTCTTTTATTTGGTACGTTTTAGAAGGACAGGACTATCCGGTATTCTTCTGGAGATATGTTCCGTCAGGCAACGGTGGCGGCGGCGGTGGCAGCGGAACCGGCAATGCAACGGTCGTTCCTCCCGGAAACAATTCGACCACTCCGCCCGACAATAATTCGACAGTCACTCCGCCCGATAACAATTCAACAGTTCCTCCGCCCGGAAACAACTCTTCAGGCGGCGGTGGCGGCGGCGTTTCTTCTTGGACATGGTACTCCGTGATTCTAATGTTCGGAGCAGCCGTCGTGATTTTCCTCTTGATCTTTTTCTACAGAAGAAGAGAAGATGAAGAAAACAAATGAATTGAAAAAACGAATTGAATTGAAAAGGGGACAAATCCCTTTTCAATCTTATTTTTTGTATAACTTCAAGTCAAACGTCCGTTTTTCATAAATTATTAAAATCCAAACGCTCGGACAATGCTCTAATAAATAATTGTTAGATTCGAGCCCTATTCCAATATGATTTAATTTAAAGCGGAGCAGCTCGCACGCGGCGGCAAAATCGCACAGCGATTTTTCAGCAAACATCTCTTTCCCACTGCAAACTCAAACAGCCCTCCAATTGAAGGCGCAGACCGTACTCCCCTGCAAACACAATTTGAACAAACTTTTTTTAATGACAAATATAGCAGAACGGTGATAGTTTTTTCAAATACTATTTATATAGCCGATGTTGTAAGGAAACCCCTATGACTCAGATAACGCTCATGAAAGAATGTCAAAACGGCACAGTCGGCGAAACGATTCAAGCCGTTGCAAAAGTCGAAAGTATTGACCCCGAAAAATTGCGCGCGCTCGTTGCCAAAGGACTCGTAACGATTTCAAAAAACGCCAATCGTGACACGCTTCCGACAGGAATCGGCAAATATATGAGAACAAAAATCAACGCCAACATCGGCACTTCCCGTGATTATAAAAACATAGAAGAGGAAGTCAATAAAGCGAAAGTTGCCGTCAAATACGGTGCGGACGCAATCATGGATTTGTCAACGGGCGGGGATTTGGACGCGATTCGAAAAAGAATTTTATCAGAAGTGAATGTTCCGATCGGAACGGTGCCGCTTTACGACGCTGCCGCAACCGCGCCGATGGTTGTTGACATGACGGCTGACGACATGTTTAACGCCGTCCGCCGCCATGCGGAACAAGGCGTTGATTTCGTGACGGTGCATGCCGGAATCAATAAAAATACGGTTGATAAACTGATGAAAGCCGGAAGAATTACGGATGTCGTCAGCCGCGGCGGTTCTTTTACGGTTGCCTGGATGATGCACAATGATGCCGAAAATCCGTTTTACGCGGAGTTTGATTATCTGCTTGAAATCGCTCAGGAACATGACGTCACGCTCAGTCTCGGCGACGGCATGCGCCCTGGATGTATTCACGATGCGGCAGACGCGCCGATGTTTGAAGAAATTCTTGTTCTCGGCGAACTCGTCAAGCGCTCACGCGAAGCCTATGTTCAGTCATTTGTTGAAGGTCCCGGACATGTTCCGCTGGACAAAATCGAGTTGAGCGTTAAATTCATGAAAGAAACATGCCACAATGCGCCGCTCTATCTGCTCGGACCGCTTGTCACAGATATTGCGCCCGGATTTGACCATATTACATCGGCCATCGGCGGGTCAATTGCAGGCGCCGCCGGAACGGATTTTTTGTGCATGGTCAGCCCGGCCGAACACTTGGCGCTGCCGACAGCAGAAGACGTCAAAACCGGAATGCTCGTCACACAAATTGCTGCGCACGCAACGGATTTGGTGAAAGAGGGCGTCAAAGAAAGAGCAAGAGAGCGCGATAACGCAATGGGTTTGGCGCGCAAAAATCTGGATTGGGAGAAGCAATACAGTTTGGCGATTGACCCCGAACACGCCCGTGCCGTCCGCGAAGCGCGCAGCACCGAATCGGGAGCCTGTTCCATGTGCGGTGATTTGTGCGCGATGAAAATCGTTGAGCGCGAACTTGAAAAAGGAAGGCAGAAAGGCTGCTGAATCCTTATTTAAACTTTTGCATTTTGAAAAAAACGATTCATTTATTTCTTTTTTAATTAATCAGGCGGCATGAAAAATATTCAAGCCGAAATTTGGGAAAAACAAAATTTCCAAGATTTAGTTGGAAATATTATTGCTGAAGAGCGTGCCGAATACGGCCGCAAAGAAAATTATTTCACCCCTTTTTTTGAAAGAGAAGATTTGCTTCCGAGAGAGAAAACATCAATCGGCAATTATCAAGATGTTTGGGATTGGAACGAACAAAGAAAAGAGTGGAGTTTTGAAATCCCAAAAGATTGGGAAAAGAAATCGTGGTGCTATACAATTAATACATATTGTCGAAATCCTGATTTTAAAAACAGCATCCTCAAAGAAGAAAGAGAACTCATTGAATTTAATATTGAAAACATTAACAATGCGATTCAAAAAAGCGTAACGAATGAAGAATATACAATATTCAGAGGAGTCAAAAATATCGATTGGCTGTCACATCCGCATGAAGAGGAAGAGTATACTGAAAAAGCGTTCGGCAGTTATAGTTTATTGCCGGAATGCGCTCTTCGATATACAAATTCGGAAAATCCGATTTTGTTTAAATTGAATCTTAAAAATGGAACTCAAGCTTTGTATTTTGATAACGCTGAAGAAGAAATTCTTTTGCCGAGAAACACAACATATATAATAGAAAAGATCAGCGAAGAACTGTTATTGGTTTCATCAACATTAAATAGAATGACATATAAAGAAGTAACCACTTACAGTGTAAAAATAAAAAAGATATCCGGAGGTAGAATAAGTGCATAGCGAGACTTTTGAAGAAATGTTTACTTATGTTGGCTATAATCCCAAAACAACACCGGAAGAAATTGAAGAATCTGAAAAGTATTTAAAAGAAATGGATGAAACTTACAAACGGCAAATGGAAAGAGTGAAAAAGGGATTGAATTTTGACGGAACAGAGCGAAAATATATAGATCCCGAAGAAAGAAAAAAGAGATACCAAGAAATCTTTTTAAAATTGAAAGAAGAGCTGACTGAAGAAGAAAAAAGGCTTTTATTTTGATTTCTCAAATTTGAGAAAGTTTTTCGTTTTTTTCAAATCTTTTCACTTTCTTTTCTTCATTAGATTTTTTTTTCGTCATTTTTTACAACTTTTTTTCTATTCAATAGGGATGAGTTGATAGAAAAGCCGTCTCAAGAATGATATGGAATATATAAAACATCCGAAGAAAAAAGTCAATATAATTCAAAAACGTAAAAATCGAAAAGGGGATTTGTCCCTTTTTCAATCCTGTTCATTTTTCAAAACAGAAATCATTTCGCTGACACTTTCATCGTCAGGCGTCATCTTCAAAAGCTGTTCAAAAACAGCAAGAGCTTCATCGACCTTTCCGATATTTTGAAGCGCCGTTCCGTAAAAGCTCAAAACTTTCGCGTATGAGATGCCGTTTTCTTCGGCATCCGTTTCCTGAATTTGAGAGAGAGCTGCAACCGCTTCCAAAAAGCGTTCTTCTTTCATGAAAATGAGCGCTTTGTTGTAATGCGCTTTCGGACAGACCGGATCCAGCATTTCAGCGCGCGTCAGACATTTGAGGGCGAATTCATTGTCGCCTTTTTTGGAATAAATAACGCCTGTCAGATTCATAATTTCATAATTGAACGGGTCCTTGACTTGAGCATCGGATAAAAAGGAAAGCGCTGCTTCGTAATCGCCTGCATTAAATTTCATTTTTGCCAAATACTCATAAACGGGAACAAAGCCGGGGTCCAAACGAAGAACGTCGTTGAACGCTTTTTCCGCATCCGAAAGATCACCGAGTTCCAAATAAATTTTGCCGACCTGATAAAGAATGCTTAAATTTTCAGGTTCGGCCGCCAAAATAATCTCAAATGCTGAAAGCGATTTTTTGAATAAGTCATTGACTTCGACGGTAATCCTGCCGGCTTTTTTGAGCTCGGCTTCCGCCCTTTTCGCGTAAACGGAACCCAAGTTGATGCGGGCGGCCGTAAAATCCGGCTCATTTTCAAGCGACAATAGATAAGAGGAAACGGCTTGCTCATATTTGCCGAGCGCATTTTGAACGAGACCGAGATAATAATAAACGCGCGATTTCTCGTAATCGAAATCAAGCTCTTTCTTCAGAATTTCTTCCGCCTGACGGAAAGCGCCGAGCTTCATGTATGAAAAAGACAAATAGCTGTAAAGGTGCCAAATGTCTTCTTTTTTAATCATTTCGGAATCTTTGCCGAAAAGCTCGCCGCCGCGTTCGTTATACTCCGCTTCGGCAGGCGCATGTTCAGTAAAATCCTCAAAGCGGTCAATATATTCCCGGCAGGACAAAATCAATTCGTCATAAATGCCGAGCGTCATCAGGCACAGACATTTGTAATCCGCCGCGGCAAAGAAAAACGGATCGAGATCAAGCGCTGTGTCAAACCAGCTGATGGCTTCGTTCAATCTCTTTTTCCGATAAAGAATAAAACCTTTGGTATACAAATATTCGGCGTTTTCAGGCCCGTATTTAAGCGCTTTTTCAATGGATTCCAGCGCCGAATCAAGCTGTCCCGTTTTTTCTTCAAGAACGGATTTTTGGTACAAAGCAAAAGTATCTTTCGGATAGCGGATAAGAATTTCTTCATAGCAGCGGGCAGCGTCTTTCAAGCGGCCGGAATTGACATAAGCGTAAGATAACTTCTCCCAAGCCTTTTTGAACTTCGGCATATCCTGAGTCAGCGCCTCAAAAACCGTGATCGCCTCGTCGTTTCTGCCTTCGGAGAGGAGGGCTTTTCCCTGTTCATACCGCTTATCTGTGTGATTCATTTTGACAGACCTTACCGTTAAAAACTGATAAATTTCACCGCGTGAATAAATAATGAACTCAATTGAAATGAACTCAAATGAATTGAAAAACAATCATAACGCAGCACTTAGAATAAATCTTACTGAGTCAGAGTCATGCATGATTGATAAGTTTTTTTGTCCCTATTTCAGTCAATCAAATCTTTTTGTTCAAAAGGTTTTTATTTCCCAAACAGCTCTTTAATGGGGTTGAATCCAAAATAAATTTTGAAATTTACAATATTACAATTAACATTACAATTAATCATTGCGATTAATAAACAAAACAACAATCCATAAAACAAACATTTCAATTTTTTGAAGTTTAAGGTGATTTTTTTGATCAAAAGAGCACTGATCAGTGTTTCGGACAAAACAGGCGTTTCCGAATTTGCAAAAACGCTTATTAAAAACGGCTTTGAAATTATTTCAACAGGCGGCACCTCTGCTCTCCTGAAAAAGGAAGGAATCGAAGTCAAAGACGTATCCGATATAACGGATTTCCCCGAAATGATGGACGGGCGCGTTAAAACGCTTCATCCGAAGGTTCACGGCGGTTTACTGTACCTGCGTGATAATCCGAATCATGTGAAGCAGGCCGAAGAAAACGGCATTTCCGCAATTGACATTGTTGCCGTCAATCTGTATCCGTTTAGAGAAACCGTTGCAAAACCGGATGTTACACTGGAAAACGCAATTGAAAACATTGACATCGGCGGCCCGACACTTCTTCGAGCGGCTGCCAAAAACTTCGCGTCGGTTGCCGTCATCTGCGATCCGGCTGATTACGCTGCCGTTGCCGATGAATTGAATCAAACGGGCGAAGTTTCTAACGATGTTAAGAAAATGCTCGCCGTTAAGGCTTTCCGTCACACGGCTGATTATGACAGCGCCGTTGATACTTTTCTCAGCAAAATGCTGCTGGATGAAAAAGTTAAGCGCTTCTCTTTTGTCGGCGGCGAAAAACTGCGCTACGGAGAAAATTGGCATCAGGAAGCAACGCTTTACAAAGATTTAAACACCCGCGGCCCAAACATTTCAAACGCCAGGCAGCTTCACGGAAAGGAGCTTTCGTACAACAATTACATTGATATTGACAACGCTCTTTTGACGCTGAAAAATCTGAATTGTAAAAGTCCGGCCGCCGCCATCGTTAAACACAACAACCCATGCGGTCTTGCAACCGGAAAAACGCTGAAAAGCGCATTCTTGGCCGCTTGGGACAGCGATCCGATTTCCGCATTCGGAAGCATCGTCTGTGTCAATCGCGTTTTTGATGCTGAAACTGCCAAGATTTTGGACAAAAAATTCATTGAAATTATCGCTGCGCCCGGCTTTGAGCCCGAAGCGCTTGAGATCCTGAAGCTTAAGAGCGAAACGCTCAGACTGATTGAACTGGAAGGATTTGACAAGCCTTTTGACAGTGAATATGTTTATAAGCATGTCACGGGCGGACTTTTGGAGCAGACACGCGATGTCGGTCTTTTTGAAAAATGGGATGTTGTGACAAAAGAACCGTTCCCTGATTCAAAGAAAGGACTTTCCGAATTCGCGATGAGTGCCTGCAAGTGCATCAAATCCAACGCGATTTCCATCGCCTACGAGTATGAACCGGGCTGCTACATGCTGCTCGGCATGGGCGCGGGCCAGCCCAACCGCGTCGATTCCATCGGCAAATTGGCGGCGCCGAAAGCAAGGAGCAACTTACTTGAAATGTATAACAGAAACAAAGAGCTCCAAAAAGCGATGACGTACGAAGAATATGTCGGTCAAGTGTTTTCCGAATGTGTCATGGCGTCTGACGCGTTCTTCCCGTTCGATGACAGCGTCGTTTGCGCAAATGAGTTCGGCCTCCGATATATTTTGTCACCGGGCGGTTCCATTCGTGACGCGGAAGTCATTGCGACCGCGGACAGACTCGGCGTTTCGCTTGTCTTTACGGGGATGCGCCACTTTTTGCATTAACATTTGAATAATTGGGTTGAATCAATAAATTTGAGAGTGAAAACGGAAAAGTTATTTTTCCGAATTCATTTTATTTTTCATTTTTATTAATTTCGTTTCACTTTCGCTTCACTTTCCTATCACTTTTACATCATTATTGCTTTCATTTCTGTAGCGTGTTATCAAGAGATTTGAAATTTAAAGGGGTCGTTTATGCGAGAGCTAAAAGAATTAGCCGAAACCTACCATCTACGCAAGTATTGGAGTGATTTGAAATTAAAGTTTAAAGCCGAAGGAAATGAACTGTCCGATAAAATCGGACAGTTGAAAATGAAAGCCCATGACGGAAAAATGCGTATGACCGATGCAATGGGTGCCGAGCAGCTTTTTCGCCTTGTCTAGTCCACTCCGTCAAAAAAAGCAGAGCCGTTTAAGTTATGGCTTGCACAAGTAGGCAGCGAACGTCTTGACGAAATTACCGATTACGAGATTGTGGTGACACTGTCGCGGCAATTGGTTGTAAAAATGGTAATTTAATGGCCAAAAAAACGATAAATTTTTATAAAAAAACAAACTGACAAAGTAATACCTTAAGCAAAACGACAAACTCGTTTTCAAAAAAAACAACAAATGCCGCCGGGCAGCTGAAAAAGCAAATCAGGCAAAAAATTCAAATTCGTACGGCCCGGCGGAAGATTCTTTTGAAAAACTCTTTTGATTTTCCCCCGGCAGGGGACAGTGAATATAATAAAATGGTTGACAAACATGTCTTGATGGGCACCGGCAGCATAAACAAAGCTTTGGCTTGGCTTGCGGCGCCGGCAGTTATCGGTCTGACGATTCAGACACTTTACGGCTTGGTAGACTCCGTCTTCATCGGGCGCGGTCTCGGAGACGACGGCGTTTTGGGACTTGCGGCTTTAGCGATCGTATTCCCGGTGTCATTCTTGCTGATCGCAGCCGGAGCAGGCGTTGCTGTCGGCGGTTCGTCTTTTATTTCCCGCGGATTTGGCGCGGCCGACTCCGAGCGCGTCAAAAAGGGTGTCGGAAACATGATTATCATGGCGCTGATTGTCGGGCTCATCTGTACCGTCATCGGTCTTATCTTTTTAAAACCGATTTTAATCATATTCGGCGCAACGGAGTCCAATCTGCCGTTTGCTTATGATTACATGTTTTGGATTGTTTTGGGATGTGTTTTTCAAATTTTAACGATGACAATCAACGCCATCGTTATGGCGGAAGGGAATTCACACTATTCGATGGGAATGTATGCCGCTTCAAGCATTTTGAATGTGATTTTGAATTATTTCTTCATCTTCGAATTCGGCTGGGGCATGCAGGGCGCAGCGATTGGAACGGTCATATGTCAAATGTTCAGCGTCGCTTTTTTGACCTTCTACCTTTACAGAATCAGCAAACTGGGTTTTCGCCTCAGTTGGCTGAAATTTAATAAGCCTGCGTTTTGGGGCATCGGAAAAATCGGAATTTCTGAATTCCTTCGCGAAGGGTCCCTTGTGATTATGTTTATCATCGTGATTTACAACGTCAACTTATACGGAGATGACTCTTCCGTTGCGATTTACGGCTTAATCAACCGTGTTTTCGCGTTCATCGTCATTCCGGCAATGGGCGTTGTTCAGGGAATGATTCCGCTGGTGGGCTACAATTACGGCGCGAAAAATTACGGCCGTGTTCGAAAAATATTAAAAGCGGCTTCAATTTGGTCGGTTGCCATCATGACCATCCTCGCCGCGTTTACTTACATTTTCACCGCCAACCTGATGGCGCTGTTCATTACAGATGCCGCGCTGGTTAACGAGGCCGTTATTGCCTACTGGATTTCCAATCTCGCCGTTCCGATGATTGCACTTCAGATTGTCGGCTCCGCTTTCATGCAGGCCCTCGGCCTCGCACGCCTCTCATTCATTTTGGCGCTGATTCGGCAGTTTTCAATCGTTCCGGTTTTGGCGGTCATTCCTTATTATATGGGACTGATGGGCGTCTGGGTGGCGTTTCCGATTGCGGATACGATTGCGTCAGCGGTGACGGTTTGGTTTGTTCTGCGTCAGCTGAAATCGCTTAAAAAAGAAGAAAAGCTTCATGAAATAAACATGTCAAAATCCGATGCATGATTTAAAAATAAAAATATGATTGATTAAAGCAAAAGACATAATAAGTCGGAAATAAAACTCATCATCCGAAACAGTCGGATTCTTACTCAAGTTCAGGAAGTTTTTTCATGATAAAAATCGGTATAATCGGATGCGGTTTCATCGGAACGCAAATCTGCTCAGCCATTGACTCGGGTGCCGTTCCCGCCGAAATTTTCGGCATTTTTGATTTCTCTGAAGCGAAGGCTGATGATGTTTTAAAACTTTTGAAAAACGGGCAACCCAAAAAATGCACGCCCGAAGAGATGATTGAGTCCTGTGATTTAATTGTCGAATGCGCTTCTCAAGACGCCGTTTTGAAATATGCGCTTCCTGCCGCAGAAAACGGTGTTGACTTGATGATCTTAAGCGTCGGCGCTTTTCAAAATCCGGATTTTTATCAAAAAGTCAAAGGTGCGGCGGCTTCAAACGGCTCCAAAATTTACATTCCTTCCGGCGCGATTGCCGGAACGGACGGTTTGAAGGCGGCTGCGGCCGCCGGCATCTTTTCCGTTTCCGTCACCACACGAAAACCGCTTTCCGGTCTTTTGGGGTCTCCTTATCTTGCTGAAAACAAGATTGACCTGTCCGACTTAAAAGAGCCGACACTCATCTTTGAGGGGACTGCGGCAGCGGCAGTTGCGGGTTTTCCGAAAAACGTCAATGTCTGCGCGACAATCAGTTTGTGCGGCATCGGTTTTGAAAAGACGGAAGTTCGAATCATTGCCGATCCGACTATTTCGAAGAATATTCACGAGCTGGAAGTTTACGGTGATTTCGGACATATGAAAATGACAATTGAAAACAGTCCGTCTCCGAAAAATCCCAAAACGAGTTACTTGGCGGCACTTTCAGCCGTTTCAACTTTAAAGAAGATCACCGATCCGATACAAATTGGAGTTTAACAAAAAAGCCGTCTCTTCTTTTCGTTTTATTTCTTGGGAAAATTTGTGCAGCTCGCGCGTGGGTGGCGGCGACCAAGCAACAAATGGAAAGTGATTTCAAAAAATCGCGCAGCGGCTTTTTATTTGTCATTCACTCATCCTTCTATTCATTACTTTTTTATGTTTTTCAATTCGATACAATTCGCTTTTCCGAAACCGTTTAATAGGTATTACACGATTAATTGTTTGTTTTCAAGGATTGGGATTTTTATGTTTATGGAGAAAAATCTCGCACCGAATCGTTTTGTTATCATTTGTTTTGCAAGGTTTGAGATTTTATGAACAGCGATGAAATTTTACGGCGCATTTCCGAGTTAAAAGAAGAAAAAAACGCTGTCATCTTAGCGCACAATTATGCTCGTGCTGAAGTTCAGGACATCGCCGATTTAGTCGGCGACTCTTTCGCGCTCAGTCAGGCGGCTGTTGATTTGGATGCCGACATGATTGTTTTTGCAGGTGTTCATTTCATGGCGGAAAGCGCTTACATTCTCTCACCGCAGAAAACGGTTCTTTTGCCGGACGCTGACGCCGGATGCCCGATGGCGGACATGGTCACCGCAGAAGCTCTTCGCGAGGCGAAAAAAAGATATCCCAATGCGGCTGTTGTTTGCTATGTCAACAGTTCGGCGGCGGTCAAAGCCGAATCCGATGTCTGCTGCACATCCGCAAACGCCAAAGAAGTTGTCGCCGCAATTGAAGAAGATGAAATTTTATTCATTCCCGATAAAAACCTCGGTCATTATATTTCGACTTTAACGGACAAAAAGATTCATTTTTGGAACGGTTTTTGCCCGATTCACCAGCAGATTACAGAGTTCGATGTAACGGCTGCAAAAGCAAAACACCCGAGCGCCGTCTTTCTTGCGCACCCCGAATGTCGCCCCGAAGTTTTAGCGCGCGCCGACGGTGTTTTCAGCACGGCGGGAATCATCAAATACGCCGCCGCGTCTGACGAAAAAGAATTTTTAATCGGCACCGAGCAGGAAATGCTGCACAAATTAATGAAAGACAGCCCCGATAAGTCTTTTTATTCCGTTTCCAAATACTCTTATTGCGCCAGCATGAAAATGGCAGCGTTGCCTGCCGTTCTGAACGCGCTTGAGACAGAAACGACAAAAATTATGGTTCCCGAGGATATTCGCGTCAAAGCAAAAAAAGCACTTGACAGAATGCTTGCGGCCGTTCCGAAATAAATGTATAATTTAAAAATCATAAATTGACACAAGAGATGAAATAGTATAATTCATTTAAAATCATGTAATTGATACAATGGATGAAAAAATGAATCTGATGAAGAAATTTCTGATTTATTTGGAGTTTATGAGATACAAAAATGCCGCAATGGCAGGTCTTTCATCCGTTATTGCCGTCTTTATTGCCGCCGCTATTCTGAATTACCAAATCGTCGGCGACCTGTATTATAATCTCCTCCATCTTTTCTATATTTATATCATGGTTTTTCTGGCAACAGGCGCCGGCAACATGCTCAATGATTACTATGATATTGACATTGACCGCGTGAATAAGCCGACTCGTCCGCTTCCATCCGGCCGCATCGGTTTGAAAGAAGCCGTTTATTTGACGTTTGTCTGCTTTTCAGTTGCGCTTTTGATTGCGTTTTTAATCAACCCGATTGCGGGAATGATCGGCTTCATTAACGTTTTCATACTGATCTGGTACGCGAAAACGCTGAAACGCACCATTCTTCTCGGAAACCTTTCCATTGCTTATCTGACAGGGTCAACTTTCCTTTTCGGCGCGTCATTTCTCGGTACAGACGGCGTTATTGTTATGGTTCCGCTCTTCCTTTTGGCATTCTTGGCGACGGCCGCGCGTGAAATCGTCAAAGATATCGAAGACATCAAAGGCGATGCCGAAGACGGCGCCGTTACTTTCCCGATTCAATACGGCGAAAAGCCCGCCATCTATTTAGCGTCCGCTTTCGGATTTTTGGCCGTTTTACTCAGCCCGCTGCCTTATATCATGGGCATTTTAACGGTTCATTATCTTTACGCGCTCGTTTTTGTGGTTTTATGCTTCTTCGCCGCCATTTATTCTTTGTCCAAAAGAGATTACGCCAGATCTTCCAAACTCTTTAAAATCTCCATGTTTTTGGCTTTGGCAGCATTCATTGTCGGTTTATTCTGACCGAATCTGATTTTATATTTTTAACAGACTTCCTCGGAAATTAAACCCCGATTATGATTTATTTGATGCAATAACGATTGCATTTAATCATCTCTAAATTAATTTCCGAGGAAGTCGAATCTGTCATGTGTTTCGTCATTTAACATGGGACAGGAAAGACTGCAAAATTAGCTGTGAGCTCGACCAAGGGCAGAACAGTACAATTTATACGAGGTCAAATGTCATGTTAGATTTGTTCAACACAACCATCATAATCATTAATTATAAATACGGTTTATTTCTTCCACTGTGCTTACATGAATGAGTATATGCTCTTCGTCTTAGTTTTTTAAAGAGGTGGATTAAATGTCTGAGTCACAACAAAAACAATCTCCTTATCCGGTCATTCACGCACTTGAATGCAAGGCTTGCAACCGCTGCATCATTGAGTGCCCGAAGAAGGTTTTGGAGATGGGGACAGTTTTGAATGAACGCGGCTTCTTATATGCTGTCTACAAGGGAGAAGGCTGCAACGGCTGCGGAAACTGCTATTATACATGTCCTGAACCGAACGCGGTTGAAGTTCACATACCGAAGAAAGCAAAACAGGAGGCTTAAGTTATGTCAATTCGATTAGTCAGAGGAAATACGGCGGTTCTCATCGGCGCGGTGTATGCCGGCTGCGACTGTTATTTCGGTTATCCGATTACGCCCGCCAACGAAGTGATGCATGAAGCATCCGTTTACTTCCCGAAACTCGGGCGCAAATGCATTCAGGCGGAATCTGAGGAAGCAGCAATCAACATGGTTTACGGCGCGGCAGCTGCCGGTCACCGTGTTATGACGGCCTCTTCCGGTCCGGGCATGAGTTTAAAGCAGGAAGGTATTTCATATATCGCAGGCGCAGAACTTCCGGCGGTCATCGTTGATATTCAGCGTGCCGGTCCGGGTCTCGGCAACATCGGCCCTGAGCAATCCTGCTACATTCAGGCTGTCAAAGGCGGCGGTCACGGCAACTACAAATGCATTGTTCTTGCGCCCAACTCCGCTCAGGAAATGTGCGATTTGACAATCAAAGCCTTTGATTTGGCTTTCAAATACAGAACACCGGTTGTTGTTTTGGCCGACGGTGCTTTGGGTCAGATGATGGAACCCATCACTTTCCCGACAGAAGCAATTGAGCCCGTCATTGATACGACCCTGTCAGTTTGCGGAACGGCGGAGACTCGGAAGAATTTAATCTCGTCCGTTTTCTTGGATTTCTCTTTGCAGGAAGGCTTCAATCACAAACTTCTGAAGAAGTATGAGGAAATCTCTGAAAAAGAGCCGCTTTATGAAGAGTACATGATAGATGACGCGGAAATCGTTTTGGTTTCTTACGGTATCAGCAGCCGTATCTCAAAGAGCGCGGTGGATGTTGCAAGAAAAGAAGGCTTTAAAGTCGGCTTATTCCGCCCGATCACATTGTTCCCGCTCCCTGAAAAAGAACTTCAGAGAATTGCAGAACGCGGCTGTACATTTGTTTCCGTTGAAATGAGCGCAGGACAAATGCGTGATGATTTGAAGCTTGCAATTAACTGCGAGCGCCCTGTTGAGCTTGTCAGCCGTTACGGCGGTCTCCTCATTGAAACAGGTGATATCATGAAAAAGGTTCGCGAAATTGCGGAATCAAGGAAGGTGTAATTATGTCTGATATCGCAAACAATTGCGGCAATTCCTGCGAAAACAAGAATATGACGGTTTTAAAAAGACCTGTCAGTATAAATGAAGTTTATTCCAGAAAAGGCGGCAGCGCGCCGACTGCGACGCACTACTGCGCGGGCTGCGGTCACGGTATTATTCACAAACTTATCGGTGAAGCGATTGACGAGCTTGGCATTCAGGATCGCTGCGTTCTCGTAGGTCCTGTCGGCTGCGCTGTTTTTGCTTACTACTACTTTGATGTCGGAAATGTTCAGGCGGCTCACGGTCGTGCGGCTGCGGTCGCCACAGGCGTTTCTCGTGCGCGCGACAATGCGGTTGTCATGGCTTATCAGGGTGACGGCGATTTGGCGTCCATCGGTTTGAATGAAACGATGCAGGCGGCCAACCGCGGCGAAAAGATGTGCGTTTTCTTCATCAACAACTCCATTTACGGCATGACCGGCGGTCAGATGGCTCCGACAACGCTTATCGGCGAAGTGACCATGACTTGTCAGGAAGGCCGCGATCCCGTTGAGGCCGGCTACCCGCTTCATATGTGCGAAATTTTGAGTAACTTAACCGCGCCCGTTTTCATCGAGCGTGTTTCTGTTTCTGACATGAAGCGCATCCGCAAGGCAAAAACCGTTATCCGAAAGGCGCTTGAAGTTCAGCGCGACGGCAAAGGTTATGCTTTCGTTGAAATTCTTGCGGGCTGTCCGAACAACTTGAGACAGGACGCTCAGGAATCCATGGACTTCCTCAACATCCAGATGGAGAAAGAATATCCGCTCGGCAATTACAGAGACAAAGTTTCAGAGACTTCTCCCTTGATTCGTCCGGACAGTGATTTCTCAAAGAAGTCGATTGAAAAAGTCTTTGGCGTTGATGCAAATCTTGAAATGCCTCCGATGGATCCGAACTTCCGGGACTGTTTGATTAAAATCGCCGGTTTTGGCGGTCAGGGCGTTCTCTCTGCGGGAATTATGCTCTCTCAGGCGGCAACTTACAGCGGCAAAAACGCTTCCTGGTATCCGGCCTATGGTCCCGAGCAGCGCGGCGGTACAGCGAACTGTTCCGTTATCATCTCTTCCAATCCGATTGGCTCCCCGATCGTTTACGAGCCTGACATTATGGTTGTACTCAACCTTCCGTCTCTTGTCAGGTTTGAAAAGATTGTCAAAGACGGCGGCTATCTGATTTACGATTCTTCGGTCGGCGACTATACGCCTCCGGCAAACGTGAAGGCCATTTGTGTCCCCGGAATTGAAATCGCTACAAAAGCCGGCAATGCAAAAGCTTTGAATACGGCAATGCTCGGCGTCATTTGGGCTCTCGGCAAGACCGGACTCACACAGAAAGAATTTGAAAAAGCGATTGCTGAGTCATTTGCAGACAGACCTGAGTTGATTGATTTGAACTTGAAGGTTTTGAAAGCAGGGTATGACTGGGCAAAAGAAAATTTGTAAATTAATGGTTAAGGCAGAATTCACTTGAATTCTGTTTTCTTTTTTTGACCGGCCCGAAGGGGCGGCCAAACTCGGAGCGCAGCTCCGAGGGGGTTTATTTCTTGTTTTTATTTTTTGGTCGCGATAACCCTGTTTTTCGCCATTAAATGTGAATATGCATTTTTTTGAATAATGTTCATCTGAGCTTGAATCAAAACAGCAGTTACCGATTGCCGAATTAAGCGATAATGTTATCAAAACTTTTTTAAACATATTTTTAATAATGAATTGCTTTTGGTAATGTATTAACAAAAACGGTGCAAAAAAACAAAAATCGGAATTTTTATGACTAAAGAATATATGCTTGGCAATGTCGCGATCGCTCGCGGTATCAGAGAGTCCGGTGTCGGTTTGGTCGCGGGTTATCCTGGAACGCCGTCTTCCGAGATCATTGACAATTTACGCGCTCAAAAAGACCTTGATTTTTACATCGAATGGTCCGTTAATGAAAAAGTTGCTCTTGAAGTCGCAATCGGTGCCGCCTTTACAGGCACGCGCGCGCTTGCTACAATGAAACATGTCGGCTTAAACGTTGCCGCTGACCCGCTGATGTCAGCCTGTTTCGCCGAGAACCAAGGCGGTCTTGTTATTTTAACAGCTGACGACCCGTCCCTTCACTCTTCTCAAAATGAACAGGATACGCGCCGCTACGCTTATTTCGCGCAGGTGCCGTGTCTTGACCCGGCAACGATACAGGATGCAAAGGACATGATCCCCTATGCGTTTGAATTTTCCGAGAAATTTAAAACGCCTGTCATCATCCGCCCGACAACACGTATCTGCCACGCGAAAGCCGGTATCGAAATCGGAGAAATTAAACCGAACCCGAACACCGCGAATTTCATTAAAGACCCGACTACAATGGTTATGATGCCGACCTTTGCGCGCCCGCGTCATCCCATTTCTCTTGAGCGCCAAAAACCAATGATGGAAACTCTTGAACAATCCCCATGGAACGTTTTAGAACTGTGCGACGGCTCAAAAATCGGCGTTATTTCATCGGGCATCGCTTCCGTTTACGCAAAAGAAGCCCTACACATTCTTGGAATCAATGCTTCTTTCTTAAAAATTATGACTTATCCGGTTCCGGAAAACATGATTCTTCAAATGCTCAATCACTGCGACAAGATTCTTGTTGTTGAAGAATTGGAGCCGATTGTTGAAGACCGCGTCCGCATCTTGGCACAGCAGAACCAAATCACAACCGAAATTATCGGTAAAAATCCGGTTCCGCAAGTGTATGAACTCAATTTGGAAATCTGCCGCGATATTATGGCGTCTGTTTTCAAGGAGCAGGCTGACACGTCCACGCCCGCATTCAAAATGGTTGGAAACGTCCCCCCGCTGCCTGCGGCAGTGAGAGACATTGTTCTTCCGCCGAGACCGCCCGCGTTTTGTGTCGGCTGCTCTCACCGCTCGGCCTTCCACGTGATTAAGGAAGTGTTCGGCAAAAACGCGATTTTCCCAAGCGACATCGGCTGCTACACGCTCGGCATTCACACCGGCATGGTTGACACAGTGATTTGTATGGGCGGAAGTATCAGCATGGCGGCAGGCATTGCCAACTCCGGCGAAAAGAGGCCGGTTTGCTGTACAATCGGCGACTCAACGTTCCTGCACACGGGCATCAACTCTTTGATGAACGCTGTTTACAACGGCGCGAACATGACAGTCGCTATTTTGGACAACTACACGACGGCGATGACCGGCCAGCAGCCCAACCCGAGTACGAAGTTAACTGCGATTGGAAATCCGGCTCCCGATATTTCACTGGAAGCGGTCTGTAAATCCTTCGGAACCGAGTTTGTCAGAACGGTTGACGCTTTCGATTATGAAGCTTTAAAGACGGCTTTCCGCGAAGCAAAAAACTTTAACGGCGTCTCTGTCGTCATTGTTCAGCAGACTTGCTCCATTGTCGCGAAAAAGGCAGGAACGGTTAGATTGAGTTCATTTGCGGTTGTTGCCGACAAATGTAAAGGCTGCCGCAAATGCGTGAACTTCGGCTGTCCGGCAGTTGAATTCGACAAGAGTTCAGGACTTGCATTCATCAACGCTCACTGTTTCGGCTGCGGCGTTTGCGCTCAGATATGTTCGTTTGATGCGATTGTTGAGGTGAAATAATGAGCGAAAAGAAATGTTTCGGGGGCGTTCCGAACACAGGCAGCACCGATTTGAGACTTGACATCATCGTTTGCGGTGTCGGCGGTCAGGGTACAATTTTGGCATCCGACATTCTCGGCAGAGCGGCAGTCGCTGAAGGCTGCGCCGTTCAGGCCGCTGAAACGCACGGCATGGCTCAGCGCGGCGGAACGGTTGAAAATCACGTCCGTATCGGTAGCGTTTACGGTGCGCTCATCCCCAAAAGAACGGCTGACTTAATGATTGCGCTTGAACCCTCGGATGCCGTCCGCTATGCTCACTTAATGAAAGACGGCGCAACGATTGTTGTTGACACCGAACCCATTTTGCCGTTCACGGTGACAACCGGCAAAGCCGAATATCCGCCTGTCGATAAAATGTTGGCAGCGCTTTCGGAAACCTTTGACGTGAGAAGAGTTAACGGAACAGAAATTGCAGTCGGGCTCGGCAACCGTTTGGTTGTCAACGCTGTTATGATGGGCGCAGCGTCACATTTCATTCCGTTTTCGGAGCAAACGTTCATCAACAGTCTCAAAGCGTCGGTTCCGCCGAAGCATTTGGATCTCAACTTAGCGGCTTTTGAAGCCGGCAGAAAAAGCATTCAGCCCTGAATGCCTTTTTCTATCTTTTTTCCTTCTATTGTAAAATCCGTCCCTCGTTTTTCATTTGTTTTTTTAAAATTTGTGCGGCTCGCGGGTGGGCGGCAGCGCAGTGAAAGCAGCAACGCAAATAGCAAGCACCCATAAAAATTGTGAAAAGCGGAATACAAAAAAGCTTTAACCTTTTACAAACCTAAACACTTTGAATTAAGTGTCAATTTTGTTTTCCATGAAGGTGTACTGAAATGAAGTGGTCGGATACGCGTAAAGAGTTGGAGTTTATCATCAACATGAGTCCCGTCGTCGTTTTTAAATTCGGCGCCCGGGCCGGCCTTCCCGTTGAATACGTTTCAAATAATATCCTTCAATTCGGATATCCGCCGGAAGAGTTCAGTGATTACAATTATGATTTCGAAAACATTATCTATCGCGATGATTTAGATAAAGTCCGCGGTCTGTTTAAAGATTATTCTTCCGCACAGAACGCTTTCGGCTTCACGCTGACTTATCGGCTTTACACAAAATTCGGCTCCATCCGCTGGGTGGAACAAAGAGTTTTTATTATTCGAAATGAAGAAGGAAATGTTTCCCA
>JAIRKA010000029.1 GCA_031260345.1 Methanosarcinales archaeon | reverse complement strand
CCAGCTATTAAAATATCATAATCAGATGAGCTGTAATCATTCATCAAAACACTCAGCGCAGAAATTTCCATCGCGGCGAAAAACGCAAGCGTTTTTTTATCACCGCCGACGCCTGCCGATGAAAACGCCTCATTCGCCGTCATTATTCCCGAATCAACGCTGCGGATTGCATTGACATCAAGCGGCCCGTGATGAATTCCCGGCGCAAAAACAGCGGCATCGACCGCGCCGAGAATCTTATTGTTTGAAACCGCCATCGTTACCGTGTTTGAACCGATGTCTGAGAGGATGAAACGGCGATGGCCGAGAGTTTGAGCGTGAAAAGCGACGCCGATTTTTTCCGGGCTCGCCTGATGAGAAAAGTGCTGCATTCGGGAATCCGCGATCGGATTGTTTTGATGAAGGCCGGGAAGAAGGACGGCCGGACAGACGTCTTTGGCAAAAAGATCGAAAACTTTGGTCCCCGCATTCGTTTTTTCGCCGACGCCGGAATTGCTGAGAACGCCGCGGTTTGAAACGTCACGTAAATCGAAAATTTCGGAAATGCCGTCGCCCATCGAGTAAGTCAGACAAGCCAAATCAATATCTGAGAGCGGCATTCCCAAATTCTCTTCAATATATTTTTGAATCTCTTCAAGTGTCATGCTGCCGGCAGCCGCCCTTTGAATTTCAAATAAACGAATCAAATCATCCGACATCACCGCGAAGCGAATCGCGTTTGTTCCGTGTTCAACGCCTAAAAAGATCATAAACGACTCCCTCTCCTTGTTTTCTGTTCCTTTCCCATCTGCCCGATTTCTCTCATTCGCCCAATTCTTTTTCAATCCAAGCGTTCAGCTCATCGGAAACAGCTTCTCCCTCAGCCAAATCCGAAGCCGTTGTCACTAAAATGATTTCCTGATAACTTGTTCCTTGGGTAAATAAAAGTCTGAGATTGCCGCGTGAATCCGGACGCAGAACTTTGGCTCGAAAAGAACCGCCGGAAGGACCTTTGCTTTGAATGACTCCGGGAATCAGCTTTTTGACCGACGCGTGGGAAGCAACGAGAGAAGCAATTCGGCGGCCTTTGCGATCACCGATAATTGTCGTGTGAATTCCGCCAAGCTTGCTTTTCAAAGAGTCCGGGTGAGGAGACATAAAAACAAAAAAGTCAAAAAGTTTACAGCAAATCGTTGATTTCCAAAAGCGGAATGCCTTTGTTTTGGAGGAATGCGAGAGCGTTTTCCAAATCGGCGACGCGGACGATTAAAACGGCCTTTTGATTTCTCCCGACGAACGCGTAAGCGTAATCAATGTTGATGCTGCCTTCGGCGAAAAGCTCCGCAACCTCTTTCATGCTTCCGGGCTCGTCATTGATTTCAATGCCGATAACATCCGTTTCCGAAACGGTAAAACCTTCTCTTTTCAAAACATTGTACGCCTTATCCGGACAATCCACGACAATACGAATAATACCGAAATCGCCGGATTCCGCAATCGTAAACGCACGAATGTTAATATTCTCCTTTCCAAAAACATCGACGACTTTCGCCAAACGGCCGGGCTTGTTTTCGGAAAACAGGGAAATTTGCTTGATTGTTTTTGCCATGGAAGGACTCCTTGATTTGTTTTGGCTTTTTGGTTTATATTAATCTAGTTATTAACTCTTATAACGCCGTGATTCAATAAATATTCAATCTATTGTTTTCAACTCGGTTGTTTTAATTTTTAGCCTTTTTCAAAATTGGCGCTTATCCGTCACTCTCTTCGCTTTTCCTTCAGACCTCGGAATCGTTCCTGGTGTAACAAATTCGACTTCTGCGTGGAGGTACAAGGTGGATTTCAAATCCTGCTCGATTTTTGATTTGAGTTTATAGTAATCATCCAGCTTGTCAGACGCCATATCGACCAGTTCAACCTGAACGGTCATGTTGTCTAATTCGCCTTTGCGCTCCAAAACAATCATAAAATGCGGCGACACTTCCGAGAATTTGACCAAGACGGATTCGACTTGTCCCGGGAAGACATTGATGCCGCGGACAATAATCATGTCATCGGATCTGCCTTTCAGACGCATCAGACGCGGGTGCGTTCGGCCGCACTTGCAGACGGATGTGTCAAGCGACGCCAAATCACCGACGCGGAAGCGAATGAGCGGAAGCGCTTCTTTCATGAGCGTTGTCACGACCAATTCACCAACTTCGCCATCGGGAAGGGGCTCGTTCGTTTCTGAGTCTAATATTTCAAACAGAAACATATCACTCCAAATGTGCATTCCTTCCTGCATTTCACACTCGGTGAAAAGCGGTCCGCTCAGTTCGGAAGTTCCGAAAACATCATAAGCTTTGATTCCGGAGCGCTCTTCAATGCGCTTTCTGAGAGACTCAGACCACGGCTCGGCACCGAAAATGCCGATTTTGAGTTTTGTTTCATCTTTGATGCTGCAGCCCGCTTGATCGGCCGCTTCAAGGAAATATGAGAAATAGGAAGGCGTGCAGCAAATAGCGGTCACATCTAAGTCTTTCATCAGTGCAATTTGGCGATCGGTATTTCCGGAGCTGGTCGGCAAAGTTGTCGCACCGATTTTTTCAGAACCGTAGTGAAGGCCCAAACCGCCCGTAAACAAACCGTAGCCGTAGCTGACTTGAATAATATCTTCTGAGGTGAGCCCGATTGAAGTCATACCGCGGGCAAGTGATTCCGCCCACACGTCCAAATCGTTTTGCGTGTAACCGACAACGGTTGGTTTTCCGGTCGTTCCCGATGAGGCATGATAGCGAACGACATCTGTATTTTTAACGCAGAACATGCCGTTTGGATAAGTGTCTCTTAAATCCTGTTTTCGTGTAAACGGAAGTTTGCCGATATCGTCAATTGATTTTATGTCTTCAGGCTTGATACCGAATTCGTCAAAGCGTTTTTTGTAAAATGGGGAGCGGTCATAAACATATTTCACAAGCTTGACCAACTTTTCGCTTTGCATCTGACGCAGGTCTTTCGGGTCCATCGTCTCAATTTCGGGTTTCCAATAAGCCATAACTCAGCTCCAATATTTATCGGCAAAATAATTTGTAAAAAATCGCAGATTCAGTTGCAAAAAAGAAAGAAAGAACAGATATAAAAAGCAAATGATTATGGGAAAAAATGAATTTTGAATTCATGAAATTGATATTAAAGAAATAGAAAGAACTAAAAATTAAATTCCGATTTTTTGGCAAAAATATTAATCACTTCTTCTCTTTTTACATTCCATGAACACGCATCAAAAAACAAACAATCAAAAAAAACCTCTTCTTTTAATGATTTTAGACGGCTGGGGCTGCAATCCTGAAACAAAAGGAAACGCTGTCGCCGCTGCAAATACACCGAATTTGAACAAATTGGAAGAAACCTACCCGACAGCTCTTGGAATCACATCGGGAACGGATGTCGGTCTTCCCTGCGGTCAAATGGGCAATTCCGAAGTCGGCCATTTGAATATCGGCGCCGGTCGAATTGTGTATCAGGATTTGACTTTGATTAACAAAGAAATCGAAGACGGCGTTTTTGATCAAAATCCGATTCTTTTAAAAGCGATTCATGAAGCCAAAGAAAAAGGAAAAACGCTTCACTTGATGGGGCTCGTTTCTTACGGCGGCGTTCACAGTCATATGAAACATTTGAAAGCGCTCTTGAAATTGGCCAAAAAAGAAGGATTAGATCGTGTTTATGTTCATGCGTTTTTGGATGGCCGAGACGTTTTGCCGAAATCCGCCATGAAAGATCTTTCCGAGCTTCAAAAATTTATGGAAGATGAAAAGGTCGGAAAAATTGCAACCGTTACAGGACGTTATTACGCGATGGACCGTGATAAGAGATGGGACCGCATCGAGAAAGCTTATGACGCTTTGACACTTGAAAATCCGGATGATGAAGACATTATTTTAACGGACGATTGGAAAAAAGCGCTTCAGGATTCTTTTGAGAGGGGGGAAACGGATGAATTTGTTAAACCGATTGTTCTTTTAGAAAAACAAAAGGGAAGCGAAAAAGAAACCGGAAAAAGAGTCGGAAAAGTTGAAGACGGCGATTCCGTTATTTTTTTCAATTTCAGGCCGGACCGTGCCCGCCAGCTGACTTACGCTTTTACCGAAAAAGATGAAAAAGTCGGATTTCAGCGGAAAGTTTTCCCGAAAACATATTTCGTCGGCATGACTCAGTACGATGAAGAACTGAAAATTCCGACCGCGTATCCGCCAAAGGACTTGAAGAATACAATCGGCGAATATTTGGCCTCCGCCGGCAAAAAACAGCTGAGAATCGCCGAAACCGAAAAATACGCTCATGTTACGTTTTTCTTTAATGGCGGCGCTGAAGAGCCGAATGTGAATGAAGACCGCGTTTTAATCCCGTCTCCGAAAGTCGCGACTTATAATTTGAAACCCGAAATGAGCGCCAACGAAGTGACAGACGCGTTGCTCGAAAAAATAGATGAGGGCAAATACGATTTTATTGTTCTCAACTTCGCGAATATGGATATGGTCGGTCACACAGGCGATTTTAATGCGGCAAAAGCGGCTGTTGAAGCCGTTGACGTTTGTGTCGGAAAACTGGCGGAAAAAGTTCTTGAAAAAGGCGGCGCTTTATTTATTACCGCTGATCACGGAAATGCCGAATGCATGGAAGAAGAAAACGGCGTGCCTTGCACGGCGCACACGACAAATCCGGTTAAGATGATTTATGTCGATGACAGCAACATCGATTCAAAGACGAAAAAACCGAAAATGATTTTAAGAGACGGCGGCCGACTTTGTGATATTGCGCCGACTTTGCTTGAAATAATGGGAATGGAGATGCCGGAAGAAATGACGGGAGAAACTTTGCTTGTGAAAAATGAGAAGTGATTTTTTTTGTTTTCCGCTTTTCGTTTTTAAGCATAGCGAAAAATCGGAAATTTGCGGATTCTTACCCATGAAGTGAAATAAACACAATTTCACTGCTTTATGTTTATTATTTTTGTTGCTACTATCTTCCGCTTGCACACCGTCTGTTTTTGTTGCTGCCTGCATCTGCTCTTTTATCACATCCGTTCGCTTCGCGAACGGCGCTGCTATCTTTAGGTTTCCGTTTGCCACCGCTGCTCAGCAGCGCCCATCCGCGAGCGAGCCGCTCGGGTTAAAAAAAATATTACAAAAAAGGAAACACGTCTTTTATGGATTTTTCGATTGAAAATGGGATTTAAACTTTTCGTTTTTGAAAATTTCGGCAGTTTGATATCCTTTTTGACTCTGTTTGCCGTTATGTTTGCCGCTGCCTTTTCACTCTTGTTCGAAAATTTCGCTCTCGCCTTTCTTTTTTGCGTTTCCTGCGGCTGGATTTTCGGTATGCTGACCGGAATGATTCCGGGAATTCATACGAACAACATTGCCGTCGTTTTAGCCGGCACCGCCGCGTTTCTTTCCGGCTTCGGCTTTTCTCCCGTTCTTCTCTCCGTTATTATTCTTTCCTGCGCGGTTTCGCATACGTTTCATAACATTATTCCTGCCATCTTTCTCGGCGCGCCCGGAGAAGAAACGGTGTTTGCCGTTCTTCCGGGGCACAAATTACTGATAGCAGGGGAGGGTTTACCCGCGGTTCGCCTGTCGGCTCTCGGAAGCGTTGCCGCCGTCATTTTTTCATTTATTATGATTCTTCCGACGGCTTGGTTTTTATCACAATTCTATCCGGTACTGGAGTCGAAAATGGGATTCATCTTACTCGGCTTGACTTTAATTGTCCTTCTTTCCGAAAAGAAGCCGTCTAAAATCTTTTTTGCAGCAATTGTTTTTTTGGCGGCGGGGATTTTTGGAACAATTGCGTTTGACATGGACGGCAATTTAAATCCGCTTTTAGCAGTGTCGTCCGTTTCCGTTCTGATGCCCCTTCTCAGCGGCTTGTTCGGCGTCCCTCAGCTTATTCTCAGTTTGTTTTCCAAAACCGAAGTTTATGATATCCATGAGAAGAGCTTGAATTTTTCTAATAAACTTTTTCTCAAAAACGCTGCTCTCGGAACAGCAGCCGGCGCTTTTGTTTCATGGATCCCGGGAGTTTCTTCATCGGTTGCCGCGATTTTGGCGGGATTGTTTAAGAAAAACGGTTCCGTCAGCGAACTTGAAAACAGATTGGATGATTCCAAAGATTCGAATAATTCAGACGAATCCGAACTTCTTTTTGCGAAAGAATATATCGTCATCGTTTCCGCAATCAGTACCGCAAATGCCGTTTTTGGTCTCCTCGCTTTTTTTGCGATCGGCAAATCCAGAAGCGGCGCTGTTATCTCTATCCGCGATATTTTGTCCGACGCCGGGTTTCCTTTAACAGGCAACGGTTTTTCGGGAGAAATGCTTGAATTATTTATTTTGTTTTACGCCGTTATCATGCTCAGCGCGCTCCTTTCTTATTTTTCGACAATCAAACTCGGAAGCGTTGTTCCCCAAATTATCCAAAAAATAAATTATCGGTTCATTTCAATTTCAGTTCTTGCGCTGCTTTCAGCTTTGATATTTTTAATCTGCGGCTCTTACGGTTTCGTGTTATTTTTTGTTGCAATTCTAATCGGATTTCTGCCGGTGATTCTGCGTGTCCGAAAATCAAATTTAATGGGCGTCATTCTGTTTCCCGTGATGCTTTATTTTTTAGGATTCCGATGACAAGTTTTAATTTTTGATTTAAAATCGGGGTTCCTTTCTTGCTTTATTTTAATTAATCGTGGGTCGTTTTTCGAACATTTTTGAGAAAAAAATTGTGTGGCTCGCGCGCGAGGTGGTGGGTACAAGCGACGATCAGAAACCTTAGGGTAGCAACGGCAACACAAACTGTGGGTAGTGGCAGCACGTTCGCGTAAGCGAACGGATGTGATAAAAAGGAGCAGATGCAGGCAGCAACGCAAGCGGAAGGTAGCAGCAACACAAATGACAAACACAAAGCAGTGTAATTGTGTTTATTTCACTTCGTGGGTAAGAATCCGCTAATTTCCGTTTTTTCACTTCGTTCAAAAACGAAAATTAGCGGTCGTATGCGAGGATTCAAAAATTTTTGAGTTTTACTGAAACATCGCCTTTCATTTAATTTCTTTGAAAAATTTGAACGCCGTTTTTTCATATGAGATCTAATACATTTTCAGTTTGGGGTCTTATCGGGCGTTCTTTTTTCCGCCGTATTAAAGAAAAACGGATGTTTGGATTATTGACAGAATGATAGAAACGGTTAAATCATGTGACATCTTTCTTTCATCCTAATTCATTTTCACCATTTTTGTTAAATTATTTGACTGCTGCTTCTTTTATAATTATACTCATGGCGGCGGGCATTGCTGTTTAACAACAAAGAATATCAAAATAATTAAGTGATTTAAAATGCAATTTTGTCCGAAATGTAAAAGTATGATGATGCCTTCCGGCGGCGAATACAAATGTAAGAAATGCGGCTGCAAGTCCGAGATTGACAAGTCTTCCGAAACGGCTTTCAAATCCGAAATTCAGGAACGTGAAGTTGTTGTTTTAGAGGGCGACATCGAAGAAGGTCTTCCGACAACAGATGTGATGTGCCCGGAATGCAGAAACAGAAAAGCGTACTGGTGGCTCAGACAGCTTCGCTCGGCCGATGAATCTGAAACACGTTTCTTCAAATGCACAAAATGCGCTTACACCTGGCGCGAATACGACTAATTTGCTTCATCTGAAATCGGATTGAACTTTTATTTTTATCCGATTTCAATTCCGTTTTATCAAAACATTTGGTTTATTGGTTTAATTCAGCCGTTTTTCAGTGTTTTTGAGTCATTTTCAATCGAGTTCAATCAAGTTTTAAATATTCGTTTTTTTGAGAAATATTAAATATTTATATCTGTATAACGGATATAACAGTAAAAATTGACTTGCGTCATCTTTTTAACTTATCCGTTACACTCTTTAATTACGATTTATTATTGCAAACATTTTACAAACGCGTTTATCAACATGAAAAAGTGATTTCTATGCTCAAAGCTTCAATCGATATTGATCTTCTCAGGGATTCCATCACGGCTCTTTCCGTCATCGTCAGTGAAGTGCGCTTGAAAATTAAACCGGATGGCATTTCAGTCAAAGCCGTAGACGCCGCAAACGTGGCGATGGTCATCTTTGACTTAAAAGCCGGCGCTTTTGAAAGCTATCAAGCGGAAGAAGCGGAAGTCGGAATTGACCTTGTCAAGCTCAACGACATCCTCGGAATTGTCGAGAAAAAGACCCTCGTTGACATGGAACTTGACACGGCCGTGCAAAAGCTTCATTTAAACTTCGGCGGCCTTTCTTACACGCTGTCCCTTCTTGACCCGTCCACAATCAGGTCCGAGCCCCGCGTTCCGCAGCTGGACCTTCCTGCCCGCGTCGTTTTGAACGGTCAGGATTTGAAGCGCGCCGTCAAAGCCGCAGAAAAAATCAGCGACCATATGACACTCGGCGTTGCAGGCGATATTTTCTTTATGGAGGCCAAAGGCGACACGGATCAGGTGCGCTTGGAAATGAGAGCCGACCAATTAATCGACTTGAAATCCGGTGAAGCGAACTCACTGTTTTCTTTGGACTACCTGCTTGACATTGTCAAATCCGCAGGCAAAGCCAATGAAGTCACGCTTTCCATCGGCTGCGATTTTCCGATTCTTATCGCATTCGATGTGGCGCCCGTCGTTTGTCATGTGACCTTCTTGCTGGCCCCGAGAATTGAGTCTGATTAAACAGCTATGCCTTTATGCCTTAATACCATTTTTAATCTTCCCAATTCAAATTATAAAACAGGCAGGATCGACTTATTTGTTCTTCCTGTCAAAATTTTTCTTTTCTTTTTTCCTTTATTTCTATAATCATTCGAGCCGCCGGATATATTCAAACTGTCATTGCTTATCATGGTCTTTTGTGAACTTCTTTTGAAGGTTTTTCGTGTCAAAATCTCAAACATTTTAAAAATACTTATTTTTGACTCTCCGATAATCACAGCCATGAAAATTTTAGAAAGAATGTTTCAAAAACGTATCCATCCCTCTTCGTCCTGTTTTCATTCGTTTGACTCTCCAGTTTTTGAAGGCTCTTATCTTCCCATTCCATATTATACAATAGTGTTTGAAAAATACAACATCATTGTAATGGACGATTAATCGTTAAAATTCTTACTCTTGTGTGATTTTTCCCTCAAAATAGAAACTTAAAAAGGATTAGTCTATATATTTTTCAGCCCTCTTCTCTTTAGTACAATTCATTTTTTGGGGGTTTTTCGAATTGTATACGGGGGGATGCAAGCGATTTGCATCTTTTGAAAAACCTGACTCAAACCAAAAAACGGATTTAAAAATTTTGATGTGAAAAATCCGAATATCTTCATGTTCATTTTGCTCAATCAAAATTTTGACAAAGAGTTATTTTACGGAGGTATAACGAATGGATAAACAAGCTATTTTAAAAGAATTATCCGATGCTATGGTCACCTGTAAAGCAGATGTCATCATGGCAGCTACAAAGAAAGCAGCTGACGCAGGTATGCCCGGCGCTGAAATCATTGACGGTCTCGCAGCCGGTATGACCCAGGTCGGCGACCTGTTCGAAAGAGGAAAAGTTTTCCTTCCCCACGTCATGATGGCTGCAAACGGTATGCAGGCCGCTATTAACACCCTTGATATGGGCGAAGCAGGCGCAACCGTCAAGAAAGTGATCATTAACGGTACTGTTGAAGGCGACGTTCACGACATCGGCAAATCTATCGTTTCGACAATGCTCCAATCGGCCGGCTTTGAAGTCCACGACCTCGGCAGAGATGTCCCGATTGCAAAATTCGTTGAAGCCGTTAGAGAATACAACGCTGACATGGTCGGCTTGTCCGCTTTGATGACAACAACACTCAACGGCCAGAAAGACGTTATTGAGCTCCTCAAAGCCAACGGCTTGAGAGACAACGTTAAAGTCATGGTCGGCGGCGCGCCCGCAACCCAAACCTGGGCAGAAAAGATCGGTGCGGACTGCTATGCAGAAAACGCATCCGAAGCCGTTGAAAGAGCAAAAGCACTTCTGTTGTAAACAAAATGAATGGTGAAACAAAATGGCAGCAGAATATGCATTAAGAATGGGCGACGGTAAACGCGTCTTTATGTCTAAGGAAAAAATCAAAGAAGAAGCGATTGCCGGCGCAGGACACGCCGTTGACTACGGCTCAATTCCCGATCTTTCCTGTGACGAAATCGATAAAATTATTGAAATCTGTATCATGCCCGGTAAATCCGTCTCAGTCGAAATCGGTATGGAAGTTCCTGTCACGCACGACATCGGCACAATCCGTCTCGACGGTGACCAGGGCAACAGCGGTGTCGGTATTCCGTCCAGCCGCCTTATCGGCATGATGATGCATGAGCGCGCTTTCGGCGCGGACACAATGGAGCTCGGTCACATTGACTACAGCTACAAAGCTGTGAAGCCCATCGTTTTCCAGGAATGCCAGGCTATGGAAGTCGCTCAGCAGAACATGATCGTTCCGCTCTTCTACGGCGCAATGCCGAACATGGGTCTCTACTACACGCCCGACGGTCCGTACGAAAACCCGGGAGACTTGCTCAAAGCCTTCAAGCTCGATGAAGCATTCGCTTCGATGGAAAAATCCGCAGCGCACCTGACCCGCGACATTGTTTGGATCATGCAGAAACTTTACGCAAGCGGCGCAGACGGTATCAACTTGGACACAACCGGCGCGGCAGGCGACGCAGACGCATACGCTGCCCTGAACGCCGTAAAAGCGCTCCGTGAAGAGTTCCCCGACATGTACATCGAAGTCGGCATGGCCGGCGAAAACATCATCGGTATGCACGGCATGCTCGAATTCGAAGGCACTGTTCTTGCAGGTCTTTGGCCGCACCAGCAAGTCGCTCTTGCAGAAAAAGCAGGCGCCAACGTCTTCGGCCCGGTCGTGAACACAAACACGAGCCGCTCCTTCCCGTGGAACCTTGCGCGTGCGATTACATTCATCAAAGAATGTTCAAAAGTCTCAAAGATTCCGCTCCACGTTGACGTCGGTATGGGCGTCGGCGGTATCCCGATGTTTGAAACGCCCCCGTTTGACGCTGTGACACGCGCAAGCAAAGCGCTGGTCGAAATGACCGGCGTTGACGGTTTATAGATTGGTGTCGGCGACCCGCTCGGTATGCCGATTGCTCACATCATGGCGTCCGGCATGACCGGTCTCCGCGCAGGCGGCGACCTTGTCGCGCGTATGGAGCTTTCCAAGAGCATGAGAATCAAGGAAGCCAAAGAATATGTCGCAAAGAAGGTCGGTGTTGATCCCATTGACTTATCCGACGAATACGCAATGAGAGATGTCAGAGAAGAACTCGGACTCGGTGTCATCACATCCGTTCCGAACGCACCCAAAGGCATCGCCGCTAAGATGAACATCGAAAAAGTGCTCGACACAAAAATCAAATGCTGTGACACTTTCAGAAACCAGCTGAAAAAGTAATGTAAATGATTTGATTTGCGAAAAACGGGGATCGCTCTTGTGTGTTAAGAGAAATCCCCGCAAATCATACTTTATCGGATGACAGGTTTGCGGCTGATTCCGCTTTATTGATTATTCCTTTGCAAATAATCCCGGCGGAATAAGCTTCGAATAACCGTAAAATATAAATCGTTGTCAGACGAGCTCAAAAACGAGATGCGGAAACAAAATCCATCCATAGGTGAGCGTATGCTCTCTTAAAATCCCAAAGAAATCGTTAACAAAATCCTTCACGCCATCATAAGGACACATGAAAACGACATGAAATATACACACAATATACGAAATACATACAGCACACAAAAAGGATTTTGTTTTTCGTTCCTCTCGCCTCCGATAATTTCGTTTACAAAAATTCGAGTTTATAAAGCACGCGCTTGTGTGTGTTTTTACTAAAATATATACTAAAGCATAAATCGAGGCTATAATATGTCAAAATGTAATGCATTTGCAGCAACAAAATCACTCAACGGTATTGAGTTTGAACTCTTTACCCAAGACGAATTAAAGGCAATTCACGAAGCGACAATGGATATCTTCATGGACCCCGGCATTCAGGTGTCTGACGCCAACGCAAGAGCTGTTTTCAAAGCACACGGCTGTGACGTTGACGAAAAGACACAGGTTGTCAAGATTCCCGAATCCGTCGTCAGAAAAGCGCTTCAGACAGCACCCTCCAGATTCACGCTCTGGGGCAGAAACAAGAAGTACAACACCGTTCAGGAGTGCGGCGGCAAAGTTCACTGGACCTGTTTCGGTACAGGCGTTAAGGTGACCAACTACGTCTCACCCGGAAAATACGTAACCGTCGATTCCACCGAACAGGATATCGCAAACATCGCAAAACTTTGTGACTGGGCCGAAAACATCGACTACTTCTCCCTCCCCGTTTCCGCAAGAGAATGGGCAGGCAACGGCGCGCAGGACGTCCACGAAGTCTACACGCCCCTGACAAACACAGAGAAACACTATCATGACATTGACCCCGTCGGTGAAAACGTCGAAGTCTACTGGGAAATTATCAAAGCCTACTACGGCGGCAATGAAGAAGAAGCCAGAAAGAAGCCGATCATGTCCATGCTGGTCTGCCCGACCAGTCCGCTTGAACTCAGCAGCAACGCTTGTCAAGTGATCATGAAAGGCGCAATGAACAACATGCCGGTAAACGTCCTCTCTATGGCAATGTCCGGCGGTTCCGCGCCTGTTTACCTTGCAGGCACGCTTGTGACGCACAACGCCGAAGTTCTCGCAGGTATCGTTCTCGCGCAGATCACAAATCCGGGCGCGCCTGTTTGGTACGGCAGCTCCACCACAACATTCGACTTGAAGATGGGAACAGCACCGGTCGGCTCCCCCGAACTCGGCTTAATCAGCGCGGGCGTCTCCAAACTCGCTAAATTCTACGGCCTCCCCGCCTTCGTCGCAGGCTGTTAGACTGACTCAAAGATTCCGGACGCGCAGGCCGGCCACGAGAAGACCATCACAACAACGCTTGCGGCACTCGCCGGCGCAAATACAATCTACGGCGCAGGTATGCTTGAACTCGGTATGACCTTCTCTATGGAGCAGCTCGTCATCGACAACGACATCATCGCAATGCTTAAAAAAGCCATGGAAGGCATCGTTGTTACGGAAGAAACGCTTGGCGTTGACCAGATCAAAAAGGTCGGCATCGGCAACAACTTCCTTGCGCTCAAGAAAACAAGAGAACTCGTTAACCTTCCGTCTTCCCCCAAACTCATTGACAGAAAAATGTTCGGCGACTGGGCGGCAGCAGGCTCCAAAGACATTGCAGAAAGAGCAAACGCTGTTGTCGTCGATGTCATGAAGAACTATGAAGTTCCGGCAATTGACAGTGACATTCTCAAAGCAATGAAGGCAATTGTTGACAAGGCGGACAAGGATTTCAAAATCTGAAAAGTTTTCATTTAGATTTCAAAATTTGAAATTTTTCATTCAGATTGAAACTTAAACACAAAAATAATACAGAGGTTTAATTATGGCAAATAAAGACGAAATTATTAAAATGGCAAAAGAAGCAATTTTGGAATTCGACGGCGAAATGGCCGAAGAAGCAGCGCAGGAAGGTCTTAAAGCAGGCGTCAACCCCGTTGCAATCATTGAGGCGTTCACCTCCGCAATGGGCGAAGTCGGCGTTGACTTTGAAGCCGGAAAACTTTTCCTTCCCCACGTTTTAGCGGCGTCCGAAGCAATGAACGCGGGCATTAAAATCTTAAAACCGGAAATGGAAAAGAACAAATCACAGATTGAAAGCAAGGGCAAAGTCGTTATCGGCTCAATCGAAGGCGACATCCACTCCATCGGCAAAGACATCGTCGCTTCTATGCTCGGCATTGCAGGCTACGACGTTATCGACCTCGGCCGCGATGTCCCGATCAAAACATTCGTTGAAGCCGTCAAAGAACACAAGCCGGCAATTATCGGAACTTCTGCTTTGATGACAACAACGATGGTCAACCAGATCCAGATTGAGGAGCAGCTGAAAGCAGCAGGTCTCCGCGGCACCGTTAAAACAATGATCGGCGGCGCGCCATGCACACAGGACTGGGCGGACAAGATCGGCGCGGACATCTACGGCGAAAGCGCAACCGACGCTGTCACAAAAGTCAAAGCGGCAACCGGTGCTTAAATAAATCACAATAAAAGGAGAGGGGAAGAAATCCCCACTCTGCTCCCTAAAGAGCGGAAGGCGGCATTGCCGCTTGCTTTCCCTCTCCTTTTTTAAAAAATTTGCAGGAGGAGGGCAGCTTCTGTGAAACGCTCCCGCGTTTAATGGCTGCGCCGCGCGCGAACAAAATCAATTGAGCCGAAAAATTATTTTTTGATCCAAACGGTAGGGTCAACTTTGTAGCCGCCGCCCGACCTGATAATGGAAGGATATTCTGAAATTTCTTCTATCGTGAATTTCAAAGAATCTGAAGTGAATCGTTCCCAAATGTCTTTCCACGGAATAGCATACGCTTCGCGTGAATGGCCGATACCGTAGCGAAGTTCAACCGCCAAAAAACCGCACCTTCCGGAGTGATTCAAGAAATCAAAAATTCGTTCAATCTGGTGAACGCCTTTTTTATCTGTTGTAAAATGCTGCGTGAAATAAAGTGCTTTGGTTCCTTTTTCAACAGAGATGCTTTTGCATTCAATTCCTAAATAATAATCGGGGTGGAGGGAATCAACCAAAACATCCAAAAACTGCGGCGTGAATCTGTGCTGCTTAAGCCTGTAAGAAATGCCGCGCAGACTGTTTTCTTTAAAATAATTGTTAAAAGAAGTCACTAAGCCCCTTTCAAATTCCGTCATAATCAAAGAATAACAAATAAAGATATATGAGAATTTGCCGTGCAGAGAGAAAGTACTCAAAAGCAATTCAAAATTAAATAAAATATCTAATATAAATATTGAAGGAAAAATGACGTAGTCTCATCTTATGCAAAATTTGAAAGATGTTCCGTGACCGGCACAACAACACTATAAAAAAGCCGAACATCGGCAAATACTTAAAGTCCGTTCAAGACGGGACGTTTTCAAGAATTTAAAATAAACCGAACTAAATCAGCACTTAATTTGGTGTCTCTGACATATGAGATGATATCTTCCGTCGAGACATTGTTGCCTTTTAATTCTTTAATTACGCTAATCAGCTCTTTGGGAATTTCATAATGCTTATTGATATCTGTTCTGTTGCCCCAAACATCCCCTTCTAAAAGAGCGACCTTCTGTATTATTAAAAACATCTGAATAGATTCAGACATCGTTTTCCTGTAAGAATTCGGTACATGAATTGCTTTAACACTCGGACAGCGTGACACCAATGTCATAATATCTTTAGTCGAGGGCCGGAATGCCAAATGAATAATTTTGTCATTTGTTTTCAACGTCTCAATGTCTTCCTTAGAATTGATAACTCTGATTTTCATATTTGCCTCCTATTTTTGAAAATTGATATGAAATTTGAATTATATATGTAATTTTTATTTATTGTAAAATATGTCATCGGTGGAATAATATGCTGCAAGAGATGATGAATAGCATGGTGAAACATATCAGATAAAGGTTTTGTTCCAAAAAGTTTATTTGTATAACTTTATACATCTCTATTTATTTTTATAGACTGTTTAGTTCAAAAGCATAATCGGATGCAATTGTAAAAAAATATCACTTCGATATGTCGATTAATGCGGATATTAATATAAATTATATTAAGTGCATTAAATTCATTTTAATCTCTTGAGAACTGACTCTCACTCAACACTTCTCAGGAAATTGCCTTTTGTAAACTCGGATCCGTCATTTGAGCCGGAATTGCTTTTAGAAGCGCCTTTCTGATCAGAAGCAATCTTAGAATCAGCGAGGCCGTTTTTGTAATGCTTGACCAATGAAAAAATTTCATCAGATGTATGACCGATGCCGTCAATTCTGAAAAACATGATATCTGCATCACGAATCTGATTCAGCAAGTCAAATGCGTTCAGTTCGCGGGAGTTGAAAATATGGTTTCTGCCGGCCGTGTCAGCTAAAACCGGAAACATATAATTTTTAGAGTCTTTTAAAACATACTCAAATAATGAAACAGGTTTATTTCTCTTCTCATTCTTCTTTTCATTTTTCAAAAGAGACTGGAGAAGCGGATGTTCAGTAACCATCAGCCTTTGCCTTCCATGAACCGTGCATTCAAAAGCGGGAGCTCCTCCTTTCAAAACGGCGGATTGAATAAGTTTTTTGATTTCAGGAAGGGACAGTTCAGGAGACAGTAAAACGGAAGAAACGCCCTCTTTAAAAAAGAGATGAGCGGCATCCGAATTAAAAATATTAAATGCGGAGTCGAGTGCGATTTTGAAAGACGCCGAAAAATCCGGATTGGAACGAACAAACTCATAAACGCCGACATTCGATGCTGAAATGCCGGATATTCCGATTTCTTTTAGGCTTTTTAAAACCGAATTCAAGATTTCAAAGTCTTCTTCTTTTGTGATAAAAGGCGTTCTGAAAAATATTTTTTTAAGGTCGGATGCCGATAATTTATCGGAAAAGCCTCGCATCATGTCCGCCGAAATACCGTATTCGGCCTGAGTCAGCGGGTCTTTAAAAAGGTCGCCGCCGATATAAACTCTGTCCGCTCCCGCTTCCAGTGCCGCGAATAATCCGCTTTCGGAATAAACGCAAACGGAAATCTGAGCAGGAAAGTCAGGATTTCGATCAAGATTTTGAGTTTCACCGGCAAAGCCGCTGTTTTTTGGATTGGCGGCTTCGGGCGAAGGTCTCCGCTTCCCTGCGATTCTTTCATTAAGCAACGCCTGCAAAGCTTTATTTCGGATGTTTTTGAACTCTCCGACGGGAACAAAGCATTCTCCAATTACGGAAATGTCAGCAGACAGTGTTTGGTAAATCGTACTGCCGAGTTTTAAAAGAATGTCTTTTCCCTGCGCCTCCGAAAAAGGATTTTTTTGAGACGGTTCGACAATGTAATCGGATGAAACGGTCACTCGGCGGCCGCAGAGATCAAAGACGGTTATAACAACTGGAAATCCGGCTTCAATTTGACATTCAAATGAAACGGGAATTTGAAGTGATTCCGCAGGCGACAATTTTTCAACCATCTCGGAAATCGGGAAAACATCCGAAGAAGAATAAGAAGGTGAAGAGGGAACAGGCGAAGGTGAAGCGGCCGTTGAGCCGGGGCGGGAAACGGCATCGCTGTTATTGTACGCATTCAAAACAGTCTGTTCGATAAAAGCCTCTCTCTCTTCATCACTGCTGCCTGCCGTCGGAAATGTTTTTAAAATATCCCTTTGAAGCTCAAAATCGAAAGTTTTGTAAACGGAATCGCCGACGAAGGGAAAGCTGCTGCGCTCGCCGGCCGACTGCGGCGGAAGCGGAATTTCGATGGTCTCTCCGGAGCCGGCTTTGCTGCAAATTTGATGTCCGGTATACATCTTCTTAACCGTAAAACCGATGCGCGGGTCTTCAGTCGAATTCATCTCTTTCCCGATGTCGCCGATTGAAATTCCGTCATGAGCAGACAAATCGGATGTCAGAAGAACCGTCATGTTTGATTTCCTGCGGTCAATGTTTGTGATTGTGCCGATTAAAATGCCTTT
>JAIRKA010000074.1 GCA_031260345.1 Methanosarcinales archaeon | reverse complement strand
GTTTGAAGTCATAAATCATAGATTCGCTTAAGTCAAAATCAGGGTCCAGGGCTTTTGCGACCTAATAACCCATATTTGACTTTCCGCTGCCCTCTTCGCCGACAATCAGCGTGACCCAATCCTTGTTGTAGGACTCGCAGTATTTCCGAATTTTTCTATAATTATGAATCAAAACGTCGTAGCTGTTGTGTGCGGTTTTATTCAGCTGCCGCTCGTTTGATTTCTGAATTTCGATTCCGGCTGAGAACGGCACGATTGTCACCCCGTTAAATTTTCGAGTCAGCAATAGCTCTTCGAATCCGAATTAAATATTCGAGGACGAAGAAACCAATCAGCGACGATATCTTAACAGAAATAAAAGCAGCTGTTGTTGCCGGATCCAAGTCGCTACTACCATGAAGTGCGAAGACGATGATACAAATAAGCACAGCCAGCAGAAACATCATAAGATACCCAACGATGTCTTCCCGAAGGTCAGATAAAAATTTTACAATTTTGTTTTTAAATCCAGTTGTCACTAATAATCACTTCGTTTTTGTTTTTTAAAGAGAGCGTTCCCACGCATCAGATATTGAATTCGTTCGATGAAAAATTGCAGGGTCGTAAATTCCCGAATCTTTGAGCTGCTGCAGATACTGTTTGAACAGCTCAACAGACTTATTGACCGGCTTTAAGTTTTTTTGATTGAACTTGATATTCGTGTCCGCGCCAAAAAACAGCTCAATATCGCTTGCGAGCGAACTGTCTTTTGTGAACAGCCACGTTGACTGGAATAGTTCATAGAATTTTGTAATGAACTCTGCGTAATGCTGCGCGGCTTGATTTTGCTGCACGCCGAGGCGGATTGATCGGAAGAGAAAAGACTGAACTTCGACAGTCTCTAAGACCTTTATGGAAATAAAGGCGCGATGGATACCTTTATTCCCAATGCTTTGATAACTCCCGTCAGACACGATTCCGCCTCACTTCTTTTTACCATAAAGGTCAGATTTCATTTTTTTAGTGACTCGGCCAATTAATTCAGAGCCTTCCTTGTCCCACGATGTTCGTTTTGTGTGTTTTTTCTTTGACATGACAATCTCACCTTCGTTTAGCGGGATTCAAGCCACCATTCTGATTGGTAAGTTTGGAGACGGCTTCAAAAAGAGTGTGCCTTGACGATCCGGGTCCTCTGAATACGCGAACCGGTATGAACTCATAACTTCTTTCATTTTATCAAGAGTGAGTGACATATAACCACCTGTTTTTGTTTTTTATATTTCTAAATAAGATTAAAGCGGCAAATTCGGAATTGCGCCGCCGATTGCGCCCGCGCCCGCATCAACTGCGCCTTGCGCGGAACCGTTCATAATCATATACGCGACGATCCCGATCGTCAGAATGATGACGATGAAAATCATCGCGCTCTGCATCGTGAATTTGCCGCTGAGGCCGTGTGTCTGAACATACTCAGCGATGCCGCGCTGAATCTTGCTGTGCACGACGTGCGGATTTTGAGCGCTTGCATATTCGTACAGAGAATTTAGGTCAACAGCCGACATTGAGTATTCAAAATTGGACCTGCGGACCAAATCACCGAATTCTTCCTCAGATTGATTTGACATCCACCACTCAACAACGCCGACGTTTTTTAGATTCTCAGCGAGGAAATCGTTGAGCGTGTATCCCGCCTCAATTTCTCCCATCAGCTTGGTCTGCGTCTCGACGTCATAAAACTGCACAGTGAGCGTATCCGCGTGAGCTTTTAACTCGGCGTCGAGTTCTTTTTGCAGCGCATCCCATTCCGATTTTGACTTGAGTGACCGGACAAATTCGAAGAAAACCGCGTTTCGTTTAGAGTCGTCCGCTTTTACTGCGGCGTCGATTGATTGTCGCATGTTCGGCGCCGGCGAAATCCCGAGGGATTTCATTTTACTCGCGGCGATGAACGTCTCAACCGATGCGGTGACCGCGGGGCCGCGGACGTAGCCGAAAAAGCATGTGACGCCGTTTAAAGAGTAGCGGGATTTTTTATCGAAAACCCATGCGCCGTATTTTTTGAATTGGTCGATTTCAGACCCCTTAACGGTCAGGACCCGAAGGGAGCCGTCATCTGCGGACAGCATTAACAAGGAATATCCCTTAATTTTGCATTTCAAAAAGGGAAAGAGGATGTTTTTTGAAGAGATAACAATAATCCCGAGAACGCCGACGAGAGCGATTATTATGATAAATAATATATTGACAAGAATTGCTGCATTCATTTTTAATCACCTTGCGAAGGCTTTAGAGAGGCGGCCAATCCATGAGGAGGTACCTTGCCGGTCTCGTGAGGAGTTTTGATTGATTGTTGATTCCGATAGCTGCGTTGCAAGCAGTTTTCGCTCAGTGCCACCTTTGGCACGAGTGCCTTCCCACTCAGCGACCACTTTCACTTTTTCAAGCTCGTGCTGCAAGCCGAACGTGTGGTAGCTTGGCGGAAACTGCATAAGATAAGTATTGATGATGTCATCGACCTTGTGCCGCATCCGGATGATATCATTGTCACTGAAATTGCTCAGCGCGATATTCTTTTCAATCAAGCGGGCGAGCGGGATGACGTGCGGGGAGAGGGTATTGATGAACGCGGCTTTTTCGAGCATAGTGTCGGCGAAGTCTGCGTTATTTACAGTTTGGCGCGTCGTCGGGTCGATGTCGTCTGCCGAGAATTGATCATATTCGAAATCGTCCGTCATTTAATCACCGTCCGCGGGTCGATGCGGGAAAGCGCGATTGCGAAAACCAAGACGGTCGTGATGAGAATAACCATGAACCAAAATGTAGCGATTGCGTCCATCTGCCAATCGACGATGTCGAGCGAATAAGTCAGCCCGACGAGGATTAGAGACAGTGTTGCGGAGAGCATTGTCGGGACGAGCGCGAGTTTGGATTTTGTAAACCCGTAATCGTAAAATCCGAGCAGGAAAAATAAAATTGAGAGAATTCCGAAGAAAACATAGAGGGTAAGAATTGTCAAGATTCTTCCCCCTGCTGCATGCATATCACGATAAATCACTTCGTTTTTGTTTTTATTTCGTTTTGTAAAGAAGTTGTTTTTTCGTTTTTCCCGGATCAGTTCGTGCGCGGCATAAACATGTAGACTGCGCCGATGATGATTCCGATGATCATGACGAAGATGACAACGGGGTAAAGCCCGAGTGCGCTCCAAGTCGTTTCGAAGATGTTTGCAATTGTTGCGTTTGACTGATTGGACGAGCCAACCACCTGCGGTTCAATCATTGCGAGGACCATGACGATCAGCGCGAGAGTGATGACGAACGTTGCGATCTCAATCACGCTGCCAGTGATTGACACGCCGGATTCGTCGTGTGCGAGTTCTTTGAGATTTTTGCGTGTGTTTTTAAACAGAGAGCCGAAAGGCAGACTGTTATGCGTTTTTGGAATGAAACCGAAAGAGGGCATGTAGATTCACCTGTTTTTATGGGGATTTTAGTTAACCGAGATGCACCACTTCAGAATTCTCAAATCCGCTATTAAATCGGTGAATATAAAGCCTTAATTTCCCCTGCAAAACGTTAAGAGGATATAATATACCATAATCACAGGCAGTAATTAATATACTTAATTTACCCGCAGAGGTGAAAAGGGGAATTGTAAACCATGAAAACGAACCGCATTGTCAACAGAGGGCGCCCGAAGAAAACGACTGCAGAGATCGGGAAGATGGAAGAAGTGAAAGTGATTATCGCGCCTGCTTTGAAGCGAGAGCTTGAGCGAAAGGCGCGCAACCGAGACCAGAATTTAGCGCAGTTTGTGCGGCGGATTTTAAAGGACGCTGACGCGCAGCTTGGAGTACACTCAGAATACTCCAAAAAACGAGAGGATGAGAAAAAGAAAAGAAAAGAAAAAACAGTTATTTTGAAATTCAGGATAAACCCGGTCCTGAAAAATCAACTTGAGCAAAAGGCGAGCAATCGGAATATGTATTTTTCGGAACTTATCCGGGACATATTATTTGACGCAAATACACAGATGACAGAACACATAAAATCAGAATACAATATAAAAACAGGTGAGTAAAATGTACGAAATAGCCGCACTTGCGGTGACGACGGTCGGGCTGATTGTAATGGCCGGCATGGACGTAAAGGGCCGAACGGTCAAAAACAAATACATGATGATATTCTTCGGGATGATGATCATCGCGGGCATTCTGCGATATAACCCGGACAATTTATTATTGCATTATTATTGGATGTGGGCAGCCGTACGAGTTGCTGCGACATTACTGATTGTATACATCGTGCGGTTTGTGGCCAAAATAAAATTAGGCGGGGCGGACCTCAAATTGTTAATCTGCCTGAGCGTCGCGTACGTCGCGGTAGAGATGATTTTTATCGTCGTTGTTGCATATGTATGCCTATTCTGTGCGGCGGCAGTTATAAAATTCAACAAGAGTGGTCGGGCGGAGGCGGCACTCCGAGAAGTTCCGTTTATATATTTCATAATGCTCGGGTATGTGCTGCTTGCGATGACGTTATTTTTAAGAGTGAAAGGATTAATCGTCTGACCAACGAAGCCTTTCAAGCAATTCTATTTTTTTAAAATAATCCGGACCGAAGTCTTTTACGGACTCCATTTCATCTAATTCTGCCAAGAGAAGAGACATGCACACATGCCGCGCAATAGCCACCGGCGCCAACATAGGCGACGTCGGCGGTAAAGTTTCGCCCCGAAACGCGGCTGAATCCAATCTCCGATACTTATCCATCTGCTGACGCGACAACACCAGATCGCGATCCTCATCGCAAACGAATCTCCTAATTTTCGAATCCCATGTAAATGATACCATGTGGCCGCACCTCACAAATTTAACGATAAAATGACTGAAAAACACACAATGCCAACATAAACAACGACCAACCCTGTCATAACAAAGTTACCGATTAATTCACTAATCAAACCGAAATGAACTAAAAGAGATACAATAAGTATACAAACCAGAGCAGATGCCGTCATATACAACACACGATATTGTAAATCTATAGCATGACTATGACTTTTAAAAGTTCGTTTTAAAACCATAAAGAGTCCTCCAGCAAAGAAGATGCACCGGACCAGATGTGACTAAACCCGACAACGGACGGTCCGACAGTGCCGACGGCCGCAACGACCCAGGCGGGTTGCGACAGACCATCGGCAAGATAAACCGGATACATTCCGAGTACTACAATGAAGGCGACCGCAAAGCAAGCGGCCGCAGCGCAGAAATCAGAGAGAGGGGTATGTATAATTTTCACCAAAAATATATTATAAATTAAAGCCTTATTTTACAACATGGACGAACTCGAACTTGAAATTGAACACGGATTTAAAACTGCAGACAAATACCTGTCTGAAAACCTCATGACGCCGGATGACGCGATACAAGTCCTCATTTATTCTAAATATATCACCCAAGTTTGTCTGAAAGCGATGAAAGCTGCCGGAACCAACCAAAGGCAAATTGATGAAATATCACGAGAAGTTGATTCCGCCGTCAAACGAAAGGTTGAATTTATCACGACCGAGTTTTAAATTTAAATTAGGCATTTAACGCAAGATGTGCTGAGAATACAAGAGAGGTAATTAAAGACATTGTCCACATTGCACGACATATTTCTCTGAATATACCGGCAATCTGTTCGCTCGGGTGCATATGATACCCAACCGCCGAAATAAAAAACATCGCGGCCGTTATAATAAAAGCATACAGAAACACCTCCGATCTGCGCACGGCTTGCATTAATGATTGTTTTAAAGACACCGGCAATCACCAATCCATTTTTTAGATTCAACACAGCCGCTTAAATCTAATTTAAAACCCGGCTCCGATTTGATTTTGAATTGCCGGCCGTCGGCTGACAGATTGCGCCATTTTAAGAGATATTGTTCTGAAAGGGTTGTCAAATCCATCACTCCCCGTCGGTTAATAAGCGATACATTGTACATATAAATCCACACACACCAGCTGCGAAAAGAACCGCAAAAAACACGACCCCGACTAAGCAAAACAACATCCCTATGAAAGCCAGAACGGCTAGTATCATAAAGAAATATACCTCAAATCGACCCGGAAATAAAATAGAACATATTAACACAACCGCACTGAGGCAGACGACGAACCCTACGAACCCAACACACGTCATTTCATAATAAGAATCATCCACATCAATCACCTTTTTCTAATAAATTCACCGCACAGCGGTATTTGCAAACCAAATAATATAACAACAAATACACGGTACCAAGCACAAAAACCACTGCCCAGAAAATCACAAATCCCAACGGGCACACAAGTGCAAAATAAACAAAAAATGACATCATTCCAAGAGCCACGATAACAAGAAAGAACGGAGCACCTTCGCTGGCAACAGTCAGTAAATCCCTAGAAATACACTTAACCATTTTTTTTAAAATAAGAATAGAAATCATAATACATCACCGCCTACGCGCTAAGACCGATAGGAGAAATCCAGTCATTGCGCAAAACAATCCAAAGGACGATAACAAGAGGGTCTCTTCAATCGCCAAAATATATAAACACGAGAAGGCCACGCCTGCCCCGAATGATGTGAATGTAATCGATCCTAATATTAGATTCAAAATATATTCCTCCAAAGTCATTTTTATATCCACTACCTAACACATAGAAGAGCCAACGACGGAACAATAACAGCAACCGCGAATAGGATGGATAAAAATATCCAAATAAGGACCCACTCGAAGAGTGACCTCATCGCACAATCAAGCACGACTATCACGTCGCAAAGACTCATTAATAGATTCAGAAACAAACACAATGTTTGTCGATATGTCGATGATCCCGACCATAAAAATCGGGAAATTTCGACGCGTCCATTTTTTTCGAAGTTTCAACTCAAACAGCTTTTTTCCAAATTCCGTCGAAACGAGCGACAGAGATTTTGTATAAAACCGACATTGGTTCACCCAATATTGGAACAAAGATTTTGCATGATGCAGCGCGGATATGGCACTAGATTCATCAACCACAACATCAGGATCAGAAACACCATCGTCAAGAAAATCGACAAGCTTCTCATAATCAGCAAATTCTATAGAATCTCCGTTACCGGACAGCACTTTTTTCAAATACTTCTTTAAATAGCGAAACGGGCTTTCATTGCCGCAATCTGCAGGTTTGTTTGACCGAGACTCCCACCACAATTCTTGCCGATCTTCGCGCCACTCAAGCGGCCGAGTATCTGTAATAGACCCCTGTCCGTAACGGTCCCATGCATCCTGCACCAAATCGTTTGTGTAAATTTTTTTCTTATGATCGACAACGTTTTGAGATAAACTAATTCCAAAGATCACGATATGCATATGCAGCCTGCCATTCTCCTGGAATTCCCGAACGTTTATATACGGCATCTGTTTGCTTTTTTTCTTGAAATGTTTGCGCAAGTATGTCATAAATCTGTTAAAGTTTTCACCCATTGCCTTGTTCGCTTCATCCATGTTTCGGAATAATTTCGGATCCGTCGTCAGGGTGACGAATGACGCTTCTTTAAATTTAACCTCACCGGCATAAAATGCATCCTCAAAGACAGTCCTCAGATGCGCTTTGCGGCTGTCATCCGTGAACCGAGTCCTGAACGGCTTGTATATAATTTGCCCTTCTGAATCAATAAAAACCAACATTTTTTTAGATAGTCTTGAAATCCATTTTTTGAAACACATCATGCACGCTTCAAAATCGAGCTTCTGTGCTTCTGTCCCGAATTTAAAATACCGACGTCCGGCAGAATTTAATTCTGTATGCCCCCATCCACGCCATCTGCGAATATAAGAGCGAGCCTCATACAGATCATCAGACACGGGCCGCGGGAGTGATCGGACCGGTCGCAAGGAATTGATGTTGCGTTCGATATCCTCAATTGCTCCGACAATGTCACAGTTGCCCGCAAACAGACTCTTAAGCCGTTTTGTGACATTGTGGTCGATGCTGACAAAATCTCCTGACATGATGCCGCTTGATAGCTTTTCCCAGAGAGTGAAATATTCATCATACTCCTCAAAAAGTAAAAACACATCTGCCTCTTTGCACCACAGATCAAGTGTTTCAAATTTGCCCAAAATTTTTTGTTTCGTTTGTCTCGTTCTTGGTTTTCGGGTCAGTTTGAGTTTTGCCTTCCTCTTATCAAGGGGGGGTTGGTTTTCAGGCACGAAGGGGATGAATTTTATGTAATTCAATCCGCCGAGCTTCTCGAGAACGAACATACCCTCGTTTCGCCCGGACCGGAAGAATTTGTACAAATTATCATATTTGATCTTCAACAAATCGACAGCGTGAGAGAAAGCTAAGAAGTTGTTATGAGCCAAGCACAATTTTTGCAGATTGTGGATATCTTTACGCTCCACAGCAGATTCCCCCTGTAGTACACTCCGGCAAATTTGCCTTTTGACATTTTGCAAAAAAATATATTATAAAACTACATACCATAATATTATGAATGAGTATGCAAACCTGACAGATGTTGTTGATGAAGCGTGGAACGATATGGAATGTGCCATAGACAAAGAGGATATAGAAAATATACTTGACTCTATGGAATACCATATTGCCTATGGCCAATTTCTTCGAAAATATCATCTGAAATTGATGAGATATGAAGGGTATCCTGACAATGATATAAGAGAGATTGAGCAAGAAATCAACCGACTTGTAGAAGAGCGGTTGAAAAAAATAAAATTCACCCACTGAGCTCATTTTTTCACTCCATTTCGTGTCCGTTCGAAGCGCAGCCTCATGCGTTCGCGCATTATATTACGCTGCAGACCCCGCGAAAGTTTGAGACGTTCCTCGCATTTACATCGGAGTTTATCGATATCAATATCACGTAAATCCAGTACAGGATGAATTGATTTAATAAACCTCACGCCATCGACTACATCTAAAGTAAACATCCCGTCCGCCATCCCAGACCGGAAGAATTTGTACAAATTGTCATATTTGACTTTCAGCAATTCGGCTGCACAGGAGAAAGCCAAGAAGTTGTTATAAGATAGGCACAATTTTTGCAGATTGAGGATATCTTTACGCTCCACTGCCAACCCCTCCGATAAGACCATCCATGAGACAAAATGACAGAAATGATGTGCAAATCAGCAAAAATAGATATGCATACAGCATACCCACTATAGATAAATCAATATTGAAGGAGTGAAGTTGCAATAAATCCGAGATTAGTGCTAATGCACAGAATCCAGAGAAGATGGCTGCAAAGAGCGGTATAATGCAAAGAGATATCACAAATGTCACAAAACATAACCCTACATCTGACCAAAATGACCCATCCGCCGCATCCCGTATAAATGGAAACGGGTTTTCAGAGACATATCCGCGTTCGACCAACCATCCGGCAATAACCAGTACAGACTGCATAAAGGCAAGAGTTGCGAGAATAACAACAGATATTACAAACCAAACTCTGGATGGGTGCGGCAAGCCACTGTAACTTAGCGCCACCCATATACATACAACAACAGAAAGAGTTGCCTGAAGGAGTGCATATTTAAACATAGCCGGCCTCCCGTGTAGTACACTTTTGAATTTCATAATTCCGATACAATACCTCAGCCGCTTTTCGATTCAGAGAAGAGGACCTGATTCTTTTCTCCCTATCAATTGACTTAATCCAACCCGTCAAATTCAGATCGTACAGCTCGGAAGAAAAGGAAGAGATTAGAACCGCACCTTCTACTGCATTTACTATTTCTAACAATTCGACATGCCGCTCATCTGATAGTTCGAAATCATATAGCTTTTTAGAGTTACGAGTAGCGAGCGGGTACGGGGGATCGACGTAGAAAAAAGACACGTCTGAATCATATTTATCAAATATTTTCGAAAAATCAGAATTTTCAATTTGAACAGATTTAAACCGCTCAGCGATCAAACCTAATCTTTCTATCTTCGAAAGATATTTTGAAACCGCAGAGCTACCCCTCGTTGTTGAATCCTTGACGCACATCTTCCAATTAGATGTCGCCTGCGTGTTGATTCGAGAGTGAAAAGATTGATTTGCCACGACAAAAAATGCCCTTGCCCTTTCCAATTCTACAGAATTTGAATCCATTAGTATTGAAATACAGATTTCGAACTCCCGGCGACTATAAGGAGATAACTGAATCCTTTCAATTAATTCATCCGGATAATCCCTAAGCATTTTATAAAATGTCACGACATTTTGATTGACATCATTGTAAGTTTCGATCGGCGAGCGTTCTTTGTTTAAAAGAACAACCCCAGAGCCGCCAAAAACATCAACGTAATGATGAAAATCCGAGGGAAAATTCCCATAAAGGAAATTTAAATGGCTTGCCTTCCCACCGACCCAATTGAAAGAATTAAGCTTCAAGAGCATCACTACTCCTGAAAACGACAACCATGCTTGGAAATGGTGCGGAGTCTTTAGAATTTCCGAATTTAAGGCGACCCTTAATGAATCGGATTTCAGCTTTGTTATATATATACTCGTGAAAAGCAATAGTATCAGTTCGTGCAAAAATGAGCATAACAACGATCGTGTTCGGCTTTTTGCTTTCGCCGGCGCATTTCCGAATCCAGTCCGCGGTGCTTTTTCGACCATACGGCGGATTGCAAAAGACGACTTCTCCGCCCCAATTTTGAAGTAATCCGTTTTGTTCTTTTGTGAAGAATTTTTCGCACTTCGCATTTTGCGGCGTGGCGCATGGATCCAACGTGAAAGAGAATTCTTTACAGAGCTCGTCAAAGAAATGTTGAGGGGTCTCCCATTCTTCTTTTTGACTTGAAAACATAATCCGATTAAATCCCAAATCCAATTACTCCACCCCCTCGATATTTTTAAAAACAGATAACACTTCAGACCCTCCGCCGCAGCTGCCGCCGGATTGTTTCAATGTAGGCGCAATGTTTGATTTCCGAAATTCCGAGTACGAATGCTCCCGAAAAGAATCAAAGATAGATAATATATCAGATTCGAACGGCACGGACATGTCCTTGAATAATTCAACGGCAAGACCCTCAAATATGTACAAAGCGCATGGTAATGCTACAGAGTTCCCCCACGCCGCATACTCGGCCTTATCGGCATGAGGGGTGTCGACACACCACCAAGACGGCATCCCCTGTAACCGACTGCATTCTAAAGGCATCAAGCGTCTCAGCCGAGAAATAGATTCCACGACAGGGACGTTACCGCCGCCGCTTCCCGCAAAAGACGTGAGCGTAGGAGCGGCATTTTCATAAATTCGGATGCCGTCCGTCCGCTGTGCAATATCATAAACTAAGGGGACGTTGCGAGACTCGCGTTTCATGTTTTCAGTCAGCGTTGGTGCAACATCGGCACACACACAGCCGCCGAAACTGTTCCCAAAATCGACAATTTTTATAACAGATTCGCCTGTCGCTGAAGAAGTATTCTCAGTTGGTCCGGTAAAACCTTCCCACGCGCGTCTGACCGCTGCAAAATCCCTTGACAAGCCCGCGCGGACAAAAAGTATTTTTCCGGCACAATGTCCTCTAAAATCTGCGACAAGGAAGACTCTTCTGCGGCGCTGGGGGACTCCCCAAAATTGAGCATCGAGGACACGCCATGCGATTGAGAAATTATCTCCCAAGACGTACCCGGAAGTCGGCCATTTTTGCTTACCATGTTCTCCGACTGGAGATTCAGGAATAACCACGTCCTTGCCGCAGATTTTTGCAATCTCCTGCAAGACGGTTCGGAAGTCTTCACCGCCGCTTGAACTGAGCGCGCCAAGGACATTTTCCCAGAGAATGAATCTAGGGTAACCTGTTTCATATTTCATCTCCTCAATAATACGAATTGCTTCGATGAACAAACCTGATCGTTCGTCATCAAGCCCACCCCGTTTTCCGGCGATGGACAAACCCTGACAAGGACTGCCGAAAGTGATAATATCAACGGGTCGAATTTTAGAACCTTCGATGCCGCGCACATCGCCGAGGTGCTGCATGTCCGGAAACCGCTTTTTTGTAACACCTATTGCGAATTGTTCAATTTCACTCGCCCACACCGGCGTAATTCCGCACATCTGTGCAGCGAGTGGGAAAACACCCATGCCGTCAAACAGGCTGCCCATTGTGCAGTTCATTTGACCACCTCATCAAACTCACCAAGCATACCATCAATATACTCAGAAACGCCCCGCGCCTTGAAGTGGACGCCGACCTCACAAGCGATTTCAAAACCAAAAATAAAGAAACCGTCTTTGACGAAATCAGGGGCTTCGGTGTGAAGGAGCGTGTAGACAACCCGCACAATCATTGAGCCTTTTGATTGAGATTTGAGGCAGACGGCATCACCCTCTACGGGAACAGATTTGCGATCATCTTTGCGGATTTCAAATCTTTTCCCCTTGCGAATTTCTTCAAACCAGGAGTCTTGGATTTTATAGACATGGAACCGATGAGCGTCCGACAGTCCAAGAGATTGAAAAGCGAATGTTTCCAATAACAAGAACGATTCCCTGTAATGCAGACCGCTCAGTCTTTCAGAAAGTAACTCCTCGGGCGTCATACGACTATGCACCCCTTTCTGCCAAACGGCGAATATAAAACAATTGAATAAATCGCATCCGCCATCTGAATTGCGGACAATTTCTCTGAATTGAAAATGACGTCATATGCCGCCATATTTACATTTACGCCATAATTTTTTTCATGGCGGCGCAATTCATTTTCTTCCCTCAATTTCGATTCTTTGTAAGAAATCTGCAATGGTTTTTTATCCCGACTTGCGATTCGAGACACCCGCGTGTCAAACGGCGCGTCCAACCTCACCCTGAGAAATCCGGAAGGTTTCAAAATTTGCTGTGAGAGGATAAAGTGACCGGTCAGTCGCCCCTCAAAAATGATATTATCGCGTTCACTGACCAATTCGACTAACTCATTATCCAAACGAGTGTCGATCGAATAATCTGAGTCTGCGCGGCGGCCGAACTCTTCAAGAGTCATGCCGTTTTTAACTGCATTTCTTCTGAAGATGTCGCCGGCAGAAATGACGTTGTAGCCGAGGAGATTGGACAAACTCTTTGCAAGCGTGGACGTGCCGGAGCCAGGAAGACCACTGAGAGTGATTATCATTTTTCATCACCCGGTCTTTTTTCACCTAGAATTTGCTTGTCGCCAATATAGATGTTGAACTTATTCAGATCATCGCATATTGATTGCAGGCCGGTAAGAATATCATCGTCGGATAGGACTATCCTATCGCCCTCAACAAGCATGCCGCCAGACAGGCTGTCCGTCGTGCGTTTCTTTGATAGGAATACCAAACCATCCTCAATAATAATGATGGGCCTGTAGCCATTGACAGAGTTGTTTCCGAGATTGTCAGAATTGCAACCTGCTACATAGTTCGTTTGTTCGAAATCAAACTTAGTTACCCTAAGCATCCGTTTCTCCACTCCAGTCATCTGACGGCAACCGCGGCAGCCAAAAACAGTACGTTTGACACCAAGACATGGGTCTACCATTCCCTCCAAGCCTCGCCGATATAAATTAGAACAACTCATTGTTTCACCTCATCCTGATTAAAATTAAAGTAAATTTTAGAGGACGTCCCGTCCTCGATTGTTAAAATATAACCATTCTCAACGTGCGCGGAAAAGTGATTAAAAATGTCATAAAATAGAATGACTGTGTTATTGTTCACATCCGCGAACACAAACGTCCCGTCCGACAGTGCGAACCGGACAAAAACATGAGATTCTCCTGATGTGTAACGAACAAAGACGAGGTCGGTACGAACCCCATTCCGCTCAGCCGACTCAAGTATCTGCTTTGCATAATCCTTGCAGTCAAAAACACCCCGCTCATATCTCACTTTAACCACGGGGTGCCCCTGCAGGAATAAAAACACCTCCGGCAGTGATGACGATGAAGCTGATACATTCCGTCGAAGAGTGAATAACTCGCCGTCGTTGCCAAAGACAGGAAATCCGCATTCGTGGCTAACAGATTGAACATACTCCGTATCGGCTTTAAAATCGGAATAATCGAACCGCATAGAGAAAGATACAGAGTTTTTATCATCTCCGCCCCCTACAAAAGCCAACAGTGCCAGGCACACAACGACCAACACGATGAGTACAATGAAGAGACAATCCCCCGAGTGTAATTTCCTCATCAGACCGCCCCATATTCGGTAAGACCCTTATATTCGCTCTTTTGAGCGTAAAAATGACATTGCTCCGGACGAGTATATGGGCAGTGAGAATAACGCTTGATCTGCTTGTGACTACAGACACCGCTCTCCGATACCAAGAATTTACAAGTGACCAACATGAAACCGCCTCAATTTGCAAATTCCTCAGACTCAGCAAAATCTGAATATGTTGAAGCAAACCGCTTCAGTCGCTCTTTTTCTAGATCTTCTCTTTTTTGATGCAACTCAAAAAGATCTTCGTCCATGACCGGTTTGATCTTATTTGAAATTAAATCAGTAATTACTCGCGGCTCAAGCGCATCGAGTTCCCAGCACTCATATCCAAATTCATCAACATAACCAGTTGAACGCGAATCCGTCAATTTTGTTGGATTTGGTGGCGGTCGGTAATATTCGATTTGATCAAAATTAAGAGCAATCCTCTCGAAAGAAATATTTGCCCCAAACAGTTTCAGGCGATCTTCGATGTCTCTGCTCATGTCTTTACCGCTTGGGTCATGATCCTCGAGGTGGAAGATTGTGATGTCTTTATCGACATCAATCAGGCGTCTTGCTGACTCCCACATCGTTGATTGTGATACGTACCCTCTGCATGACAGACAATTGACATCATAGGTCACACATACCTGCTCGACAACATCAATAAGAGCGTCTTTTTCAACCCACACCTCACAATAGGAATTTGCATCTTCCCACTTATCAACACTGAATGAATGTGCAGCAGACCTGAGTATATCCTCGGGATCATCCCAATGTGCCCGTTGCCGAAGAAACCTAGTCCTGTCAACGATTGAATCCCAGTCAATCACGCCGGCAAGCCGGGCATCGCTGATTAGTACTCCGAGATTTTTATACGATCGTTCATTATTCGGAATCACATCCCGGGCGACGAGCTGATAGTAAACCTGACGAAGAGTAAGAGAATATCCTTGTCGTTCATATTCGTCAACGATATCGTTGACTTTCGCAATTAATTCAAGTTTTTCGTCCTTGAATTTTTTTGAAACGTATTCTATTTTCGGCATCCCAAACCCCTCACTTTTCAGACAAAAGACCGGACTTGCAGATAGCCGCATCCGGATTGGTTATTCTGAGTTCCATGACGTGAAACGGCCTGCCGTGCTCCTTAGTCAGCTTTACCGCTTCGTTGCAGGCCTGCAGATGCCGCATGAAAGTGAACTTAATAGAGAGTGACAGCCGGACGTGCGGATCCACCCCATCTTCGACATTAAATAAGACCGGGTCGAACACAAGATAAACAGCGTCCATTATAACCCCTCCATAGTCCGCGCCTTTCGGCGCGGATGGATGTTTTGTTTTTGGGGGTTTTTGCAATGGAGTTTTTCGTTTTTTACTACGGCGGGACTTTCGTTTTTATTACTGCGGTATTGGGCCGCAATAAGCGTGAAAAGGAGTTCGGCGCGTGTGCCTGAGAAAATAATCATTGCACCACCGCCACCATTCTGTCATAGTACGACACCGGGACGAAGCCGGCAAGCGTGATGAGTAAGCCACGGACGTTTGACTCGATTCCGACGTCTGTGCCGGATGTAATCAGCAAGAATCCATTCTCAATACGAGCGGGGCAGTCAAGAGCGGTCTTGAAAAAACCGCGGCAGTGGTCAGTGAGTTTTAGGTTTTTCGAATCCCAGACCAATGCCGGCAAAATACCGTCCGTTTCTTCAAAATAGACATCGACGTCGATGTATTCCATTTCAAAGGCGTCGGCGAGTTTTTGGATTGACGCGGCGTTCATTTGTAGACCACCATCCTGCTGAGATAAGGGGTTGAACAGTTACCGGCCAGCATCTAAAAGAGACAGGAGAGTTTGTACTCGGTCCACGAATCTTGCTTTGTCGTGATGAAAATAGTGTTGTCTTTTTTGTACGTTGCGCATTTCAAAGCGTCAGCGTATTCATGACGTCCTGATCCGGACAGGCGCATTTCCGGGCCGATGATCACTGTGTGATTGAACTTGTCGCTGCCGTCAAAGCGCACGTGCATCATGACGCACGGATGGTCGGCGGGCAGATCGATGAAATCAGAAAGAGTTTCTGCGGCCATTAATTACCACCCGCTGCTTGAAGAGAGGTGAGTTTTTTAATGCGGTAGAATTGCTTGCAGTTGAGTGCCCCGACTGCTCCCTATTTTCTATTGAGTTTTTGACGCGTAGAGACAATTGCTTCCGCGTTTTCTTTGAATGTGACAGAGCGGGGGCAAATGAGGTCGAAGCGATTTGATTCGACGCGGGCGTTGAAAATGAAATACTTTTTAGACTCGACCTGACGGACCAAGACCACGGCTTGGCTTGCATCGAAGCCGTGCGGGAATATTTCACAAATTGAATATTCGCCGAGCAAAATAGTTTTACGAGAACGTTCGTAGACGAGCACGTCTCCGATGTTTAAATCGGAGATTGTAATTTTTTCATGTGCGAAAGCGGAGCTGTCGCTAATTGATTGATAAGTCATTATAATCCAACGTAGATGTAAACAACTCGGACTGCTAATCCAAATTGATAATTGTAAAATACACGACCTATTATAAATAATTAATCGTCCGGGTCAAACATATAATCAGTCTTGTACGGAAAATCAGATTGGGAGTAAAACCGATAGCGAATACGACGACCCCGATATCCACTTAACCACTCCAAGAAGAAAAAGATTGTATAAAAAATGCTGAGAATGAGAGGTAATATTAAAAACAACTCTAACAACTCTAAGACAGACTCACCAGTGAGGATTGAGAACAGAATAGCCATGAAAGATATGGCAAAAATAACAAATTGCTCCGTCCTAAAATAACGAGATGTGAAGAAATTGAGTCCTTTTTTATAAAAAACCAACGTAGTCAAATAAACGAAGACATACACAGAGAAGATCACGGAAACAAACCAAATAGAAAGGGCCAACACAGACCCATCCTCTACTTTAAAAATAGCAGTAAATGGTGCCAAGATCCAAAGAATACCATAAACACAAAACAACATTCCAACAAACCAAATTAAAATAGGAACGTGCCGAGGAGTTTTGAACACGTTGCCAAATATATTATTTAAAATACCCATACTACCACAGAGATAGATAGAGATAATAAATATAAATATATATCGAAAAGTAACATTTAAATAGCAACAAGCGAATTTATCAAGTAATCAAGCCAGGTACTGCTAATACCCACAGAGTGATTTTAGAATTGGTTTTATCCAACGGTCAATGAAAAAATCACTCTCGGCTTGATGGTATGTTTACAATTGCACAAATGGGGTCTGATCCCGATCAGTCCATTAAAAACAATATCATTGGCCACTACAAGAATGGAATGCAAAATTTTGCATTTCATTTTTTTGTTTTTTAGCAAATTGTTTTCATGCTGTTTTTGGAAAGATTTTCGAAAAAATGCTTTTCTTATCCAAAATGTTATTTGTTAATGAAGTTATTTTATATTTGGGTTTATTTTTAAATATCATTCAATAGATTCCAAATTCAGCGAATGTTTTATAACATTGAATACCAATAGTTAATTCTCATTTAGAAAAATGAGAAATAAAATACGTCGGTTCCCGTATTTTATGTATAATTCAGTATGGTTGTATTATTGAGAGGAATTTAATTATGCAAAAAAAAGTATTGGTTGTCGATGATGAGGATTTGCTTCGTGACCTTCTTGTTCAAATTATCCAAAATTCCGGATACATTGTTGAACAGGCAAAAGACGGTGAAAAAGGAGTTGAGCTTTACAAAAAGTTCCATCCTGACATTGTGATTATGGATATTGTTATGCCGAACACGGATGGTATTCAGGCAACGGAAAAAATCTTAAAATATCACCCGGAAGCTGTTATTATTGCCTTAACTTCATTCTCTTCAACAAAAGGCGATGACATCTTGAAAGCAGGTGTCAAAGAAGTAGTCGGAAAGCCCGTCAAGAGCGCCGACTTGGTTGAAATTATTAAAAAGCACATCGGGTAAGCTTTTAAGATTTTTTCTGTTTTACATGATTGTTTCAAAAAAATTGCTCGCTTCGCTCGCAATTTTTAGCGTCCGGGCGGCGCGAAGCGGCGAACGGTCTTCGCTGCCGCCGTGCGCCCGAACGGCCTCAATTTTATTTTATTGAAACTTCAACCTCCGTTTTTCAGTTTCGCTGCATTTTGGACTTTCTTCGGACTCTTTTTGAGTTAATTTAAGTCTTTTGCTTCTCCTAATTCCTTTTCCATCCACCATAAATCCTTCCAATGTCCTTTTTAATTCATTCCTTATGATAAGCCGTTTCAAAAAATATAAATAACTAAGTTCTACATTTAATCCATTCAAAATTGGAACATGATGTAAGTGTCTGAATTTTAGACGCGGTGAATACAGGCAAAGTAAAATTATCAAAATTACAAATTACCAAATTATTATTTCATAACTCGGAGCTTCAGATGTATTTGATTATTACAGAAAAGGATACGGCCGCCAAGCGTATTGCGGCAATCCTTTCGGAAAATAAAGTTAAAAAGGTCCGTTATCCTAAGCTGGGCATTGAGACGTACGAATTCAACTATAAAGGCGATCACACAGTTGTGATGGGTCTCAGCGGCCACGTTGTCGGGATTGATTTTCCGAATGAATACAACAACTGGCAGAAAAACTCGGCCAGAGATTTGATTGACGCCGAAATCATACCGGTTTCAACGAATAAAAAGATTGTAACGGCACTGAAAGCCATCGGCAAAAAAGCCGACCTCGTTACCATCGCAACTGACTATGACCGTGAGGGAGAATTAATCGGCGTAGAAGCGCTGACA
>JAIRKA010000066.1 GCA_031260345.1 Methanosarcinales archaeon | reverse complement strand
CGTCATGTATGTGGTCCAAGTACTGCCGCTCGGCGTTGCCGTGCCGTTTGGCAAAAGCAGCGGAAGCGTGCTTGCCGCGTCCATTAAAAACTGCGTCGGATAGCTGTTTTGTGTCAAAGTAACCTTTGTCTCATCCTTAGCAACCGTAATCGTATACGTGACAGTTGCTCTGTTCAGGTCATTATCCTGCTCTGAAATCAAAGTCACCGAATGGACACCCAATGTCTGATTTAATCCTTCCATATAAGTTCTCAAACTCGGGACGAAAGTATAGGTGTATCCGATAAATGTCTGACTGTCGATCGTCTCAGAATAAGGAACAGAAGTGACCGCATTAGAAAGATTGCTCGGAACAAACCTATAAACCTCAGTTGCGGCAATGCTCCCGGGAGGTGTATGCCTGATGACGATTTCATTTATTTTAACATCGCTGAAGTCATCTCGGACGATAAATCCGCCGGACAGTGCCGCCGGAACGGAACCAAGGCGATATTCAACAGGTGTATTCGAAGCAAAAACGGCTCCCGAGTTGCTGACGATTTGAGGCGGCAATGATTCCCTGAGACGGATTGCTCCCGTCGGACCTGTTTCCGAAAAAATCGTTCCGATTCTGCTGTCATCGACTTCAATCGTGTAAAGCGTTTGTCCGATTGCAATGGTGTCCGCAGAATTCAGATCAGCCACGCGGATATTGGGCAGATTGAAATTCAAAAAGAGATTAAAGCCGCTGCTGCCTGAAACATTTTCAACGTCTGCGCGAAGGGCGGTAACGTCTGCCCATTCAAGCGTCAATAAATTCGAAGAAGTGATTTCGGTCCATGCCGCATTTTCAATCGAGGTCAAAGTTTCGGTATTGCTGAGGCTTTGCGTTGTATAATAAACTGTAATATTTTCCCTCTGCAAATCTCCGGAAACGGCAATGTTTAAATCCGTTGCAGAAGACCCGGGAGCAACTAAGACGGGAGACCATTCGTCATTGAACGGCAGAACAAAATAAATGGATGCGCTTTCAACGTCCACACCATCCAATCTGTTGCTGAAAGACATTCTGAATTCTTCATTTTGGCTTCCGGCATGCAATATGGGATAAGAGACAGATCCTTGTCTGTAAGAAACATAGTTCGGAGAGACCCAAACGCCGACATTTGCGGAAACAGAGGCGGCAGAGGCGACTTGGACCTGCTGGGTGGATAAACTCATGCCCGCTCTGGAAGTTGCCCCGTTAACAGATGCTGCAATGCTGCTCAAGTTTCCTGCAGAGAAAAAGTTTGACAGAAGGAATCTGTCTCCGCCGGCCCCGCCGATGGCTACTTCAAATGCATTCGGATCCCAAGTTGAAACAAGAACGCTTTGACGAGAGAAAGCAAAGCTTGTGCCTTCAAAGTCGTCTGAAACTGTCACAGGCAGGCGTACAATTCCGCCGCGTGTCCAAAACGTCTCACCGAGTGGATTATTTTCCAAGTCAAACTTCACTTCAACGACAGAACCGCCGTCAGCCCCGTACAATCCTTCATTTTCAAATACTCGTGTTGAGATAACTAAGTCTTGCGCAGCGCTCGGGTTTGCAAAGTTAAATTCTCTTTTGGTCGTTACCATGCCGTTTGCCAATGTCACTTCGGGAACTCCCGGAATTAATCCTGCCGGAACGCTGAAGTAAATTACAGGATTTGAAACGGCGGTCGTTGCATCCACATTCATGGGATCAAATCGAAGGACAGAATGATACGGATAGGCTGAACCGCTGTAATTCGTAAACATGTAGAAAGTGTCCCCGCGCCCGACAAGAGTCGGAACGGCTGTATAGCCGGTGTTTGAACTTGTAACGACGCCTCCCCAAATGTAAGGCATGACCGTATAGCTGTCTCGAACCGTAATTGTTAAATCACTGCTGACAGACTCGCCGGTTCCGTTTAATGATGCACCGAATGTAAATGACCCCAACCCTTTCGTGGTATTCACTTGCCCGATAAAAGTAATCATATGAGTTGCAGAATCACTATATGCTGCTGACGGTGACGGAAGCATTCGAACGACATCATGGATTATTAATGTAATGTCTTCGCCTTCCGTATAACCGAATTCCGTCAAATTATGAGTTCGGGCAGACGCTAAATTGACCCAAGAATCGTTTTTCGGAACATAAATTTCTATTCCGGAATAACTTGTCTGATCATTTGATAATGAAGGAACACGAATATGCGTAACTGTCAATCCGTCCGGAATTGAAAAGTCAATGGTTTCGGTAGAACCGTCCCTTATATTGTTGGTAATATTGACTTTAAACAAATTCTGATATTCAAAAATGCCTTCAGAAGAGTTAATGATCTGACGGTCCATCGCGCCGGTACTGACAGGCCCCAAGAATGAAATTCTTAAATTTTGTTCGCCTGCTCTTATGGCGTCAAAACGGGTTCCGGATCTCCCGAATCCATAAGCGTTGCCGGAGTCAGGACCGGCCGGGTTGGCACCGGAGATAATGTTTGTGATCGCCGGACCGCGGCTGTTTGTCCTTAAGTTCTCCGCAGAAAGCGTCACATTTGTAAAAATGATATAAGGCGCGGTTGGATTTGCAACCGTATTTGTAAAGTTTTCATTCATTTTCAGATTCAGCGGCAGTGCCTGACCTGAAGTGACTAAGGTAATCGGAATGCCATCAACGCGTGTGTAAGTCGCAGTGAAATTCTCGTTATCGATCGCTACATTAAATGTGGCGTTCGAGGAACTTTCAAATGTTAAAATATCATATCCATGCGCCGCTTTCCATTGAGAAAGGGTGATCGGGCCGATGCCGTCCGCATACAAGGTAATGCCTGAAAAGTTATAAGTCAAAGAAGCTGCGGTCAGCGCACTGCCGACAGAACCTTGAGGTGTATTATGGCTTAAGGTAAGAAATATATCAGTTTCGGAATCGGCAGTCGGGAAACGGGAGGGATTGGAAAGGACCTGGGCCATAGAACCGGTGCGCCCCTGATGGACAACCCTGATAGATGCTGAATCGGCATTCTCCTGTTGGCCGCTTTGTGTTATACTCGCATTAATAATTGCGACCTCGTCATTATAGGTTCGGGCAGCCGTTGCTGTAACAGCAACCGTCAAATCAAAGAAAGAGGCACGCGGTTCGATAATAATTGTCAGGATGCCTTTGTCAGAAGCTGTGGCAGGTTGAAAAACTGCACTTTGAATGACTGCCTGAGGGTCACTTTCCTGTCCGATAAAGTCTGTCGGAAAGATTATGCCGTAACCGACATCGTATATATCCGGATTCTCGATTGTTAAAACAAATTCAATCAGGTCCGTAGATGGCGATGTGATTGTATAAACCAAAGAGCTGACATCCGACGGCTGCACAACTTTAACGGTATTCAGATTGGAATTGTCGCTCCACGAAACAGAAACATCCGTTGCGGCAGCGGGGGCAATGACAAACAGCATTAAGACAGCTGCTATGCTCAACAAAATTAATAATTTATTTAAAAAATGATGCTTTTTCATTTATAACCAGCTCTATTAACTGCATATTGATTAAGATTCTATTATTAGCAGATGGCTAATAGAATATTATATACATAAGATGGGACTTGTTAGGAGACTTTCCGATAATATATAAGTTTCTAATTGAGACTCATGCCCAATTAAATATGTATAAAAATATATTAGACAAAAAGACACAAATGAAAAAATAATAGAGAAAAAATAGAGAGGATTAGATGAGATCAATAGGGTAGAATAAAAGATTAAAATCCGTCATCTTGCGAATAACTTCTGCCGAACAGAACGGCAATCTCCGCTTTCTGCAATTCGCGCCCCAAATAAGCGGCGTGGCTTAATTCTGAAATGAGATTTTCATTTAAAATCGATTCCATCATAAAAGCTGAATCTGTGCCGGCGACAATCGCTTTTGGATGAACGGCAATCATAATTCTTTGACCTGAAGTTTGAACGGATTTGAGCTTTTGAATTTCGGCCGAATCTTCATGAAAACCGCAGGAATGAATCAGATAAGGGATAAAGTCGGAAACCGGAAGAACGCCGATTAAAAAATTGCCGGCCGGGTCGGATTTCCAAGCCCACTTTGTTTCGGCAGTAAAATTCGGATTCAAAGAGCCTGACAAATAAACGGAGCGAAACGGGTTGTTTTCGAGTCGTTCATCAATTTGTTCATCGGTTTGTTCATCGGTTTGTTCATCAAGCCGTTCAGCTTCATTTTTCTTGCTTTCAATTTCATCATCATGCAAATGAAGAAGATCAAACGCGCAGCCTTTTGAAACAATATTCAAATTAAAATCGGGGCGCTTTCTTTTTTCTTTCAGAATCAGCAAATCAATACCTAAATCTTTCGGGGAAGTTTCGCGGATTTTGGAAAGCAAGATCATTTCGGAAGCCGTTTTGAGTTCCCGGACCGATCCTTTTCCTTTATCGCTGGCATTCGGCGTGAACAAGAGAGATGCGCCGCATTCAGCCGCAATTTCAGAGAGAATCGCATTCATGCCGACGGAATCCGCGTCAAAAAGTTCGGTGACGTTGCCGACGCCGAAAAGAACGGGAACGTCTGGATTTCTTTGATGAAAATCATAATAATCCTGAAGCGACAAAAACAAATCTTTTCCGGGCGGCGATAAAACAGGATCAGCGATCAGATTCTTCATTCCGAATCGGCGCGCCGCTGATATGTTTTTTTCAAGTGATTCAAGCTTAGAAAGTCCGCCGCTTTCAAATAAATCGGGGATGACAACAAAAGAAACCTGATCAAACATCGAATCGTTTGTAAAGTGCTTGTCGGCCATGAATCGGCGGAATTCGTCTAAAATTTTGCTGTCAATGCTTAAAACCAAATCCGCCCCGCTTTCAATCCCCGAGTGAATTTGGGAGAAGCTGCCGGAATCGATGCTGACCGGAACCGGACAGACTGATTTGACAAAAGAAACGGCGGATGAAACGGCTTGTCCATCAGCGTCGGGAGAAAATCCGAGATCAATGATATCGGCGCCTTCTGAAATAAGATAATTGACCTGAGACAGGAGTTCATCTTTTGTTAATGATTCGACCGCAACGATTTCAGCCAGAATTTTCATTCGAGAGCTGCCGCCGATTGAAACAGCGCCGATATGAAAAGAGGAGTTTTCCTTTTGTTCGTGCTCCCTTAGGATTTCAAAAACCTGCTCTTTCTTGCGGATTTGAATGAGTTCACATGCCGGAACTGTTTTTGAAAAGGTTTTAAAAAGCAAAGCGGCTTTTAAATCAACGGCGTGTTTCGAGCCCAAGTAAACAGGACAGCCGATTTCACTTTCAGCTTTTGAAAAATTAAATTTGGAGAAACCGGA
>JAIRKA010000100.1 GCA_031260345.1 Methanosarcinales archaeon | reverse complement strand
TTTTCGGAAATTGAATGACGGCGATTTCAACAGAGTTATTATTGGTCTTCTTTTCATTCGGAACGGTTCCGGCACCTTCTTTTTCGCGGAAAGACATTGAATCTTCTGACGGGATTCTGAGGCGGAAATAAGGCATAATGCCGAGAACAGGAACGCCTGTCATTTCCTCAAGCTGCTTCAATCCCGGTTTTAAAATTTCGGGGTCACCGCGGAATTTGTTGATAATAAAGCCTTTGATATTCTTTTTTATGTCTTCAGGCAAAAGCATAAAAGTGCCGTAAAGACTTGCGAAAACGCCGCCGCGCTCAATGTCGCCGACAATGAGAATTGGCGCATTTGTGATGCGCGCGGTTCCGACGTTTACAATATCGCGGTCATAAAGGTTGATTTCGGCAGCGCCGCCGGCGCCTTCCATAATTATAACTTCATATTTTTCATCTAATTTAGAAAGAGCGCCGCGGAGAAATCCGGCCATTTCATCAATGGAGTCATAATAGTTACCGGCGCTTCTGTCGGCGTAATGTTCACCCAAAACAACAACCTGAGAATAACTGTCGCCTTTGGGTTTTAAAAAAACGGGATTCATCTCAGGAATCGGATTCGTTCCCGCGGCCCATGCTTGAATGGCTTGGGCATAGCTGATTTCTTTACCATCGGAATTGACCCATGAATTCAAACTCATATTTTGAGCTTTAAACGGCGCGGTTTTGTAATCTCGGGACATTATTTTACAAATCGCCGTCACTATAGAGCTTTTACCGGCATCTGAAGACGTTCCGAGGATAAGCAAACGTTTCACACTCATAAATTTTCCACTTTCCGCAAATCAACTAAATTTTATAAAATTTTAATTCCTCATCTATTTACAAAAACATGATTTATAAAGGATTTGGTTCAGTCTGAAAGTAAATTTAACTTGTCATAATTTTCATTCAAAATTAAGGTAAAGCAAAAATTGGTTTTTCGTCAAAAAAGAAACAAGGTCTCAATTTTTCGAAAAACAATTAAAAAAATGGAGCAGCTCGCGCGCGGCAACCGCCGCCAAAAATCGCACAGCGATTTTTAAATGCAGAACGCCCTCCTCTGCCCTTTTTACTTCATCCCTAAAATCCAGCCGTTTTCTTTGAGTTCCTGCCTCTTTTCTTTGTATTTCGGGTCAATCATGCCGACAAGGTTCCAAAAGTCTTTGGAGTGGTCTTTATAGCGGATATGGCACAATTCATGAATAATCACGTAATCAATGACGGGCGTTTCAGCCTGAATCAAAACCCAATTCAATTGAATTTCATTTTGATATGTACAGCAGCCCCATTTGCTTTTATAAGAGGCCGCTTTGACGGATTTCGGTTTTTTTCCGATTAAATCAAGATATTTTTCAGCGAAATAATCGACGCGGGAATTAAAAAAGACATCTGCCTGCTCAATATAAAATGATTCAACCGCTTTTTTAATTTTCTTTTCTTTTTCAGCATCCGGCAAGTCAATCATATTCTTCGGCAAATGAACTAAAAGCCGGCCGTCCAGTAAATGAACTTGAATTTTTTTTCCGCTTGCTCCATTTTCTTCATAAATCAATTGAAGAGAATAAGTTCGCCCCATATAATGAAAAATACTGCCGTTTTGATAAGTCTGTTTTGACTTTTGTTCCGCAGCCGCTTCTTTTGCCGTCGCTTTTTTAAGCAGTTCCATCACATTCTCTTCGTTTTCAGATAAAACCGACTGAATCTCTTTGATTGAAAGAGACGCGGGCGCGCGGACAAACAGCACGGGCTTTTTTTCTGAACAGATTGAGTCTTCGCCGCTTGAATTTTCAATCGCTTCATATCGAACTGTATAACTGATTGTTTTCTTTCGTTTTTTTGAAAAAATGATTACCGTATTCAATTGAATTGAACCGGCTGAAAACGTTGCCGCTTCGATTTTTTCACCGGCGGCGGGTCTGACGGGCGGCATAATTTAAAAATAATGATTTAATAATCAATCCATTATCAATTATTTGAAACGGCGGGCAAGTTCTGCTGAAATGTCGTCGGGAGAAACACCGCATTCAAAAAGCATAACCAATAAGTGGAAAAGAAGATCGGAAGTTTCGGAAACGATTTCTTCTTTCTTTCCGTCTTTTGCGGCAAGAATTGTTTCGGTCGCTTCTTCACCGACTTTTTCCAGGATTTTATTGATACCTTTCGGGTCGTTCAGCAAAGCGCAGACATATGAACCTTCCGGCTGCATTCGGCTGCGCTCTTCAATGATTTTGTAAATTGTATTCAAAACGGATAAATCAGGAACATCAGACATGTTTCATTTCTCCTTTTTATTTTTCCTGTTTTTGTAATTTTATGGACCCTTTTAAATTTCGCGCGGATCCGGGATTTCGCCCGTAATTGCCGATGCGCCGGCCGGTGCCGGAGATGACAAATAAACAAATGAAAGCGGACTTCCTTGGCGCCCGACAAAGTTTCTGTTTGAGGTTGCCAAGCCGACTTCACCATCGCCCAATCGACCGAAAGAGCCGCCCATACACGGGCCGCAGGACGGTGATTGAACAATAGCGCCTTTTTCCATCAATGTTTCAATATATCCGGCGCGGTAAGCTTTCATATATTCCGTTCTTGACGCGGGAACAACAATCAGGCGAACGCCTTTTGCAATCGGATCATTGCCCATCGCTTCCATCATAATTTGAATATCTTCAAAGCGGCCGTTTGTACAGGAGCCGACAAAGATTTGGTCCACCTTTGTGCCGGCAACTTCCGTTACGGGTTTCACGTTGTCAACATTGTGCGGACAAGCGACCTGCGGCTCCAGCTCGGAAATGTCGTAGCCGCAGGTTTCTTTGAAAGAAGCATTGCAGTCGGATTTCCAGCTTGTGTCCAGCTTGAAGTCGGGAATGCGCTCTTTGAGATAGCTTTCCGTTATTTTGTCGGGTTCAATCAAACCGGCTTTGCCGCCCATTTCAATAGCCATGTTTGACATCGTCATTCTTTCCGGAATGGATAAATTGCGAACAGTTTCGCCGCCGAACTCCGCTGCCATATAGCGTGCGCCTTCAACGCCGACATCGCCGATTAAATGGAGGATCAAATCTTTAGAATAAACATGCTTCGGCAGCTTTCCCTCAATATTGAAGCGAAGTGTTTCCGGAACTTTAAACCAAAGTTTTCCGGTTGCCAAAACGGCTGCCATGTCGGTTGAGCCGAGACCGGTTGAAAAAGCCCCCAGAGAGCCATAAGCGCAGGTATGCGAGTCCGAGCCGACAATTAAGTCGCCCGGCCGTACATGCCCTTTTTCAGGTAAAACCTGATGGCAAACTCCTTCATAAATATCATAGTTTAAAATGCCCTGCTCTTGGGCGAATTTTCTCAAATAAATATGATTCTGCGCCGCGTTAATGGAGTCAGCGGGCGATTGGTGATCAAAGATAATGATAATTTTTTCAGGGTCCCAAACCTTTTTTTCTTCTTTCCCTTCCATGATCTCGTAAAAACCTTTTACGGCAAGCGGGCCCGTAATGTCGTGAGTCATTGCGCGGTCAATGTTCGCAATAACAAACTCACCGGCTGACACAGGTCTTCCTGCAGCTTTAGAAAAGATTTTTTCTGCGAGCGTCATCGGTTTATTTCCCATTATTTATCACCTGAAACTTGAAATATGAATTTTATTTTACTGTTTTTGACTTCGTTTTTCGTTTTTGTCAGTATTCTGGTTCTACTTTTTTTTTATTTAAATAGTTTATTAAATTTTTCCAGCTCCGATTCAATTTGTTGAATATTATTCATTTTTATTCATTTGAAATTCGGTGCTGCCTATTTGAAGCTCAGCAGTATAAACGCCCGTTCCGTCATAAATGACAAAAGAAACAGTGTTCTTCTGCAAATGTTCTTCAAAAGCTGCTCGGCCTTTTTCATTATTGAATGTAAATTTTTCATAAACTTCTTTGATTCCGGCAGATGTATGAATATAATCTGCCTGATCCGAAAGCATGCGGCTTTGAAGTGCTTCCGCCAATTCTTTTGTTAAACAGGATCCCGTTTTATCAGCTTTATCAAGTGGTCTGATACCTTCGCATTCACATTTTGAAACGCCGCTTTCATCCATATAAAACGGATACGTGCGGCACAGCGCCGGCCGAATATCATAAATCATGCATTTTTTGGATGCCGCGTCTAAAAAAATACAGCTGCCGTCTTTGTTTCTCTGAAGCATCCAGCCGAACGTATGAATTCGTCCGTCTTCATCCGTTTGTTCCGACAGTGATCGGAGCATATCAATAAGAGCCGAGCTTTGAAACATTTCATTCGCTTCATAAAAATCAGGCAGAAGCGGTAAAATAAACTCTTTTTTTGAAAAACCTCTTGTTTCTATTCTCTTAATTTCTTCGGGCAAAATATAAACAGAATTGTCATCTTCCGCCCTTTCACAGCATTTGCCACATCGGAGGCATGAAAAACAGGCGTCTTCGATTGTTTTTAATATGGATTTCTGTTTGCCTGAGAAAAGCTGTTTCATTTTCCGAATTTCTTTTTCAGTCCGAAGAGATAAAGAGGTGTCTTTCGGAATGGATTCAATCCTTGATATATTTGAAACAAATAAAGAAACGGGTATTAATTTTCGATATTCGAAAGATTCAGTCATCAGTTTTTAGATTTATGAAAGAAATGATAAACTTTTGCTTGAACCAAATGTTTAAAATGAAACAAAAATATGTATAAATGTACATTGAAATGCATGCTGCTTCAACAGCTTACGTTTCAACGAATTTGCCTTTCAATACGTTTCAATACATTTGTATTTCAATACATTCCAACATTTTTAAATTGTATATTCCAAAAAAGAGGAAAAGATATGTGGGAACCGATTCGCCAAAAATTTGGAAAATATCCGGCACAAGAAAAAGTGGTCAAACTTCTTTTGGAACGCGGGTTTCAGATTAACGCCGCCGGAAAAGTCGTATCGGGAAATATTGAAATCCCCCATGTTCAAATCGGCAAAGAAATTAATGTTGACCGCCGCGTTGTTGATGCGACCGCCAAACATATTGTTGAAGATGAAACGCTTTTTGATTTTTTCAAACACGTTCGTTCCATTCCCTTTTTAGCAGCTGCCGCGCCGTATTTGAATTTAGGCGTTGTTGTGATAATTCCCGAAGACGGCGCCGAAGTTGGAATCATTTCAGGCGTCACAAGCGTCATTTCAAATGCCGGCTACAGCATTCGACAGGCCGTTTCGGATGATCCTTTTTTTAATGAAGCGCCGAGGCTGACAATTATTACGGATAAAAAAATATCGGGTCATCTAGTTGATAATATCAGAACCGTTAAAGGCGTTAAAGGTGTTACAATACATTAATTAAACAAATTCATTAATTTAATGAACTCATTCATTAAGTGAAATATCAATGACAATTAACGCATATTACGCAGAAAATATTTTTGCAGACCGTTACATTTTAAATAAGCCGGTGCTGAGGATAAACGAGTTACAAAGGTGAGGTTCGCATATGAAAAAGGCGATTGAAAAGAGGATTGGCATTATCGGCGGCGGGCAGCTGGGCAAGATGATGATTTTGGAAGCCAAGCGGTTGGGTCTCTATGTCGTGACATTGGACCCTGATGCAGATTGCCCGTCACACAGCATTTCAGATGAGCAAATTGTTGCAGATTTTAACAGCGCGGGTTCAATTGCACAGTTGGCGGAGCGCGTTGATGTGATTACGTATGAATTTGAGCATATAAACGCGGAGGCGCTGGCTGAGTTAGAGGCCTAGGGCCATGTTATTTATCCGTCCGTTTCAAGTTTGAAAACGATTCAGGACAAGTTGCTTCAAAAAGAAAAATTGCATGAGCACGGCGTGAAAGTGCCGAGATTTGAGGCTATAGACAATTTGGAGCAGCTGCGCGAATAGGCAAAGCTGCATGGGTATCCGATTATGCTGAAAAGCCGAAAAAACGGTTATGACGGCAAAGGAAATTTTGTGATGCGCTCCGAAGCGGATTTGGAAACCGGATTTCGTGAATTAAAAGGCGATATGCAGAAGTTAATGGTCGAAGAATTTATTGACTTTGAAATGGAAATTTCAGTTATTGCGACACGGGGTATTGACGGCGAGAAAGTGGTTTATCCGGTCGCGTACAATGTTCATGAACACAGTATTCTTGACACAACCATTGTTCCCGTACCTTTGCCGAATGAGCTGAAAAAGACCATTCAGGATGTTGCGGAAAAAGTAACGGACATTTTCGACGGCGTTGGAACGTTTTGTGTTGAAATGTTTGTCGGTAGGGACAATATGATTTATGTCAATGAAGTAGCGCCGCGGCCTCATAATTCAGGTCATTATACGATTGAGGGCTGCCGTGTGAATCAATTTGAAAATCATATCAGAGCGATTATCGGTTTGTCGCTTGGCGACACATCACGCCGGTATAACGCTATTATTATGCGCAATTTACTTGGCCGAGGCGACGGGAGCACCGTTGTTTTTGGCGTGGAAGAGGCGTATAAACAGCCGGGTGTTAATGTGCATATTTACGGCAAAAAAGAGTCTCAGAAATGGCGCAAAATGGGACATTACATCGTTACCGCTGATTCAATGGAACAAGCGTAGGCGGTTGACAAAGAAGTAGCAAAAACTCTTTTTATTACAGGTGATAATGAATGAAAAAAGTCGGCATAATTATGGGAAGCGATTCTGATTTGCCTGTTATGAGCAAAGCAGCGGCGTTTTTGGATAAAATCGGCATTGAATATGAAATTTCGATTGTTTCGGCGCACAGAACGCCTGAGAGGATGGTTGAATATGCCAAAACCGCAAAAGAGCGCGGAATAGCTGTTATTATTGCCGGCGCAGGCGGAGCGGCGCATTTGCCGGGTATGACGGCATCGTTAACGGCGCTGCCGGTTATCGGCGTTCCTGTTGAATCAAAGTCGCTTAAAGGCGAGGATTCGTTATTGTCTATTGCTCAAATGCCGCCCGGCATTCCTGTTGCCACAATGGCGATTAACGGCGCGGAAAACGCGGGCATTATGGCGGCGTCAATTTTAGGCGCAACCGACGATGAAATTTACAACAAATTAATGAAATACAAGAACGATTTGCGTGAAATGGTTGAGGGCAAGGCGGAAAAATTAGAAAATGACGGGTATGAGAAGTATTTAAAATCAAATCTGTAATTTTTTTTCAATTTCTTTTTTTGACTTTTGATCGGTACTGTTCGGAGCGGTCAAATTTAGAGCGCAGCTCCAAGAAGTTCCAAATGAATTTGAATTGAAAATAAATTAAAATTAAACATTATCAGCTTTGTCGCTGTATTCGTTTTGTTTGTCAATGCTCATTTGAATAAGAATTTTAAAAATCTGATGAACGGAATCAACGTCTAATCCCTTTTCAACTGCAAGGCTTGATGCGCGGTCTAAAACCTTTTGCATCTGTTCTTCATCAACAATCGGCTTTCCCATCTCTTTTTTGGAGGAAAGGATTTCACCGGCTAAATTTGTTCTGACTTCGATTAATTCAATAATCTCACGGTCAATCAATCTCATCTTTTCGCGCGTTGTTTCTAACATACCTGTCGGCATTATATCCCCGTCCTTTCATTTGAAAATGAAATTATTCAAATCATTTTCGAATATAAATTTGAAATCCATTCAATATAAAGGTTCAGATGAAAAAGAAAGAGAAGAAAAACTAAAAACAGATCTTCCATTTTTAATCAAAATGTGTATAAAAAACGCGTTTCCTTTTTTGAAATAATATTTGAAGTCCGTGCGGCTCGCGTGCGCAGCGGCAGGCTGGCAGCAAACACAAAAATTGCAGGTAGCTGTGGCACGTTCGCGATAGCGAACGGATGTGATAAAAAAGAGCAGATGCACGCAGCAGAGCAAACAGCAGGCGGGAGTCGCAAGAAGATTTTGCCTGAAACAGGTTAGCGTTTCCGCTTGTATCGCCTCCTTTTTGGACATTCCGCAAATTTCCGTTTTCTCGCTCCAAAAACGAAAATTAGCGGTCATACGTGAGGTTTCATAAATATTTTAGGTTTTACTGAAACATCATTTTTCATTGCAATTTTCAAAAAAATGAACGCCGTTTTTTCATTTTAATCTAATTCATTTTTCTTTTTAGGGTTTTATCGGGCGTTCAGATTTCATTTTATTTAAAAAAGATGGATGTTTGGTTTTATTAAAAAATAAAAACAGAAAACAGTCAAATCTTGAAGTCTTTCAAATCTTTATTTTCATTTTTCATGTACTTTGAAAAGCGGCGGCTTTCTTCAAGTGCTCCGACATTACTCGTTTTTGTTTCGTAAATTTTGCCGTTTGGAAATTGAACTGTCCAATTTCGCTTGATTTCAGAAACAACCTCTTGAAGCTTTTTTCTTTGAGTTTTCGGCAGTGATTCAGCTTCCGGCAAAAGTGCCGTAAATGAAGGTCCCGTTCCCGACAAACCGGCGACAATATCAAACTCCTTGCCGATTTCCATGCATGAAATTGCAGGCTCCGGATTAAAGCCGAGTGCGCCGCAATAAATGAGTCCGTTGAGTTTCATCGCTTTTTTATAATTGCCCGAAACAGCGATTTCAAAAGCGGTTTCAACTAAATCTTTCATCAAAACTGAGCGTGAAATATTTGTGTCGGCGCTGAATGTTTTTGTTCCGGGATTTAAAATTAAAACATCGTAATGAAACTCACTTCTCTGAAGCAGTTGCATTGTTTTGTTGTCCGTTGCTACGACGCCGCCGTAAAAAGAAGCGCAGGCATCGTCGTATGCGCCCGTAATTGTGACGCCCGCTTCTCTTGCCGCGCGGACGCCGAGCTGAACAATTTCGTCAGGTTCCAATTCTCCGCCGATTGCATCCAATGCGGCAATGATGGAAGCATTGGCCGCAGCACTGCTGCTTTTCAAACCGCCGGCAATCGGAATTTCACTTTTTGTAAAAACAGAAGCTTCATTTGAATAACCGAATTGATCTAAAACAGATTGAACGCAAAGTTCAATTAATTTCGCGTTCCCCTCCGGATTTTCATGAATTAAGCCGCGGACGGAACAAACAGGCGCCTCAGCTTCCAAACAAACTTCAGCATATGTTTTTAATTGAGTTGCATAAGCACAGCCTTTCCAGGCGGCA
>JAIRKA010000006.1 GCA_031260345.1 Methanosarcinales archaeon | reverse complement strand
AGAGTACGAGAACTTCATTTAGAGAATTTCAGAGTCACAATCGATTACGGTGATACCATATATGTTTACCTTAATGATAATCGTGAAATTTTCAGGTTTCATCATACCGGGTCCGGAGGCAGAATGAATGTATTCGATGAAAACGGATACCCCCTTGGAACAATTGCCCCGATGAACGGTCATCCGAATTTTGAAAATATTACCTTCAATATTTCGTTTTATTATGATCCGCTCACTTCAGAAATGGAGATTGAAATTGAACGCAATTTCGGAAATCAAATAACACACTATTCGTATTCCTATGAAGCAAGTGAACCGATTTCATATATGAGAGTTTACATCGACGGATGGCAATCTCAATCCTATGTCAGCGGTGAATATCATGTCAGCTATGACCCGGTTGATATTGTTCCCGGGTCCGGCTCTTTTGTAAATAAAGAAGATATTACTCTTTCACTCGAAAAAGAAGGATACGCTCTTCAAGAAATCACTCTCAAAAACCTCAGAGTTTCAATGGAGGAAGACGATGTTGCGTATGTTCTGCTGAATGACCGTGAGGTTCTCAGATTCGTTGATGATTGGGGAGGCGGTGTCTTATATGTATTTAATGAACAGGGTGCAACGCTGGGAACGATTGAACCGGTAAACGGAAAACCATATTATGAGAATATATTGTTTGACATCAGATTTGCTCAAATTGATTCGGAAATGGTTTATATTTTCATTGAGAAAAGAGACGGACGGGAAGTTACAAAATATCAATACGGATCTGTCGTGCTCGATGAACCCATCACGACTTTAAGACTTTATATGGACGGTTACCAATCAGGGATAGATTACATTACCGGAAAATATGAATCTGTATACACTCCGAGTTTACCGCAGGATGAAACATTCTTGTCTTTTAAAAATAAAGAAAGTTTCATCATCCATAATGAAGGCTCAGAGATCGAAAATTTGGAGTTGAAAAATTTCAGAGTTGCGATGGGCATTTATGATTCTGCATCAGTATATTTGAATAATTTTGAGATATTGAGATTTACAGATACTCCCGAAGGCGGCATTTTGCAAATTTTAGATGAAGACGGAAACGTATTGGATTTGATTTCCCAAGTGAACGGCCATCCGCTTCATGAAAATGTGACTTTTAACGTCAATTTCGATAAAACCGAGTCATCCTTGATCATGGACATTGAAAAAATGAAAGACGGAATTGTTGTTGACGAGCGTTCATATGACATGGATTATGAAACGCTGATCGCATATTCCCATATTTACCTCTTTGGCTATCAATCGGGAGCAAATTACATCCGCAGTCAATATAAAGTTCATGGCGAATCCGATGTCTTGATTTTCGATAATTTCGTTTCAAGCGGTTCTTTTGCCCTTGCGCAGAGTGTTACCATTCCTTTGAGTACTAATGCATGGACCGTTCCGGAAGTGAATTTGAAAAATTTCAGGGCATCTATGGGCGCAGGAGACCGAGCTTTCATTCATATCAACAACCACGAAATTTTGAGATTCGTTGACAGCAGTTCCGGCGGCACGTTACACATTTTTAACGAAAACGGTCAGCAGCTTGGAACGATTTCCAGAGTAAACGGCAAACCAACCGTGGAAAACGTCACATTCAATATTGATTTCATAAAAACAGATTCACAAGTGCTTATCAGAATTGAAAAATTCTCCGGAGGGCGGCCGGACGGTACATTCCATTACGCTTATAACAGTCTCAATGAATTTGGAGAAATGAGAGCGTCTATTCAGGGATTCCAAGCGAATGTCGATTATGTCAGCGGAGATTATGAGATAAAGCATAAGTTAAAGCCGCATGGGGAGTATGAACTCGTCTTACCTAGACCCGACAAGCCGCTTCATCCAAATGAGAACATGTTTTTGAATGAAAATGATATTTCGATTGACTTTGATACTTTGAAATCATATCCCAGCGAAATAAGCATAACGAATTTCAGAACCGTTCCTGTTGAAGATATGTATGTTTGGATTTCTTTGAATGAGATGGAAATAATCGGCATCTATGATGAAGAGTCGAGAGGAACCATTGAAGTCAATGGTCCTGAAAGATACTGGATGATAAGGGATGTCACTTCAAATGTATCTTGGGAAAACGTGACTTTTAATATTTTGTTTACGGCGGATTTGAATCGGTTAAACACCGTCATTGAGAAAATGGAGCACGGCGAACTAATCGATACATACACTTATTCGTTCGATTACGAAGAGCCAATTCCAATCTGGAACATGAGAATTGAAATTGAAGACTATTATCAGCTCGGAACCGGTTTCTTTGAAGGAGAAATCAGTGTGAATCTCTCATATTACTCTGAGACGCCTTATGAACCGATGGAATTCGGTCCTGATTTCATCACCACGTTTTCTTACGACTCAATGGATAGAATTGTTCAAAAAACGCTTCCGAATGGCAAGATTGTTGATTATTTTTACAACAACCAAGGTTTGCTTGAATGGATTCCGGGAGTTATCTATAACATTGATTACAACTCCATGAATCTGATAACTAAAGTAGAATTCGCTAACGACGTTTCAACCGATTTGACTTACGACAGTTTGACGATGCGTATCGCAAACATCAATACGCCGGGACTGCAGAATTTGGATTATTCGTTTGATGAGAAAGGAAATGTCGTTGGTATCGCTGATCACATTTTGGGCGAAAATCAATATTTCTTCTATGACGATTTAGATAGATTGTTGTTAGCCGGTAGTGAAAACTATGCTCAGTCATTTGTCTATAATCCGCTTGGAAGTATTTTGGCTCATCGTAGTGTAGATTTGGCGACGATGGATGAAATTATTTTCGGGTTTGAGTTCGGCAACGGTGCAGGAATTCACGCCCCGACAAGAGTTGGCGAAATGGATTTATTCTACGATGCCAACGGAAATTTGATTGAAGATGAAATTTTCATTTACGTCTACAATGATGCCAACCGCCTCGTGGAAGTCTTGAAGAAAGATGAAGACAGAGTCATTGCAGAATTCGCTTATGACGCAACGGGAAGCAGATTCAAGAAAGTTGAAAACGGCGTTGTTTCCTATTACATCAATCAATTCTTCGATGTTGTAAACGGTGAAGAAACTGTTTACTATTTCGCAAACGGTGATCGCATCGCAAAAGATTCTGCCGAAGGCAGATTCTGGTATTTGAATGACCACTTAGGGTCAACAAACGTCATGATTGATGCCGATGGTGAACTTGTTGAAAGAACGTTGTATTATCCGTTCGGTGCACAACGTGAAGGTGGCGAAGAGAAATATTCTTTCACAGGAAAAGAGTTAGATTCGGAAATCGGGCTTTATTACTTTGAAGCGAGGTATTATAATTCGGAGATATTTGTTTTTACGCAAGCGGATTCCTTTATTCCGAATGTTTATAATCCGCAGTCTTTGAACAGGTATGCTTATTGCTATAATAACCCGTTAAGATATACAGACCCCACAGGTCATGCCCCGCACGATGAATTTCCAACGTTGCATGCAGCAGTTTATGATTCTGCCGGTTATATGGTCGCATTAGCAAAAGAAACAAAATTTGAACATGCGACATACTATTACTTCGAAAATGGTTTTTATTCATATGCTGACCCGTGGCATTCCGAAAACAATACATCAGTTAATGTTCACAAAGCAGACAATTTGGAACACAACATTTCCCATCAACAAAAATCCCTTAATATTGTTGCCTTTTCACACACACACCCGAGGGTTGCTTCTTTCTCTTCTGCGGATGGAGAGTGGGCGAGATATCTAAAATTAGATTTTTATCTTTTTGTTGAAACAGGACCAATATTGGTGCATCAATGGGAAACTGGAGACGCTCCTAGATTATATTATAATCACGCATCTCAAACATTTCAAACTACTCCTATAGTCAATTCTGGCAGTGTAAGTTCAGGAGGTGTAAACTCCGGCAGCGGAAGTTCCAGTATTTGGGGTTCTGCTACAACAGCCGTTAACAACACCGTTAACACCATTAGCAATACCTTTAACAAAGTCATCAGTTGGTTTAAGTAATAAATGAAGTATCATAAAATAAGAATCTGATTAAGGAAGCATAAAACATGAAGAAGAAATATCTTGTCCTTGCTTTTGCAGTTTTCATATGCTTGATCACTTTCTGCCTTTTCTTATTTGCGGGTGGACCTCTTGTCGAAGATGAAGAAAGAGCGATAGAAATTGCACAAGCACATGTGTTTAAAAAATATAAAGACACTTTTGATGAATATGAAATCAAAGCAATATCAGATGAGGATATATGGATCGTGTGGTACGCAAATTATACTTATTTCAACGACAATAGTTCAAAGTATGAATGGGGAGACGGTGGCCCCGTCGTTCACATTAGAAAATTAAATGGTAAAGTTATTTATTGCGATTTCTTAATCACAGATAAAAGAGCAATGGAAATTGCGAAAACACATGTGTTCAAAACATACAACAATAGCTTTGATGATTATGAAATGAAAATAAAATCGGAGTTTGGTACATGGGTCGTTCGGTACGTCTTTCTCAATGAAAATAATTTTGTGGCCGAGTCGGCTGGTCCAGTCGTTCATATCAAAAAAGTAAATGGTGAAGTTTTTTATTGTTTCTCCTCAGTTACAGATGGAAAACCTGTTGAAGACGAAGAAAGAGCGATAGAAATTGCGAAAGAATATGTGTTCAAAAAATACAATGACAATTTTGATATGTGTAAAATTAATGTACACTTAAGATCTGATGATATATGGGTGATATATTATAATTATCCATATCATCATGGTGGCGGTCCAGGAGTGCATATTGACAGATTAACTGGTGAAGTTATTTTGTCTGCATTACTTCTGCCAGTCTGATTAGGGAAGCATAAAAAATGAAGAAGAAATCTTCTGTTCTCCTCATGATCCTATATTTATATGGTTTTAGTCCTCCCCTCTTTCATTATGTTGGCAGGGGTATTGACAAAACAGCAAAAATTTCGTTTACCTTGGCATAAAATGGAGGCAAGAGATGAAAAATAAAATTTTTATCCTATATTTCATTATCGTAATCCTTTTGGTTGGAAATGTTTTCCAATTTGGCTGGAATAACAACTCAAACAATTTATTTACTGATGCTGTTCCGGATGAAGAAACTGCATTGAAAATAGCTGAAGCTGTTTTGGTTTCAGCATATGGTGAAAATGTGCTGTTACAACCTTTAAACGTGCGTTATAACGAATCTAAAAAAGCTTGGGTTGTCACAGGGACCCTTCCGTATGGATGGGTGGGGGGCGTTCCTGTAATTGTTATTAGGAAGAGCGATGGAATGATTATGCAACTTTCTCACGGCGAGTAAATCCCACATACTGATGCAATCATGACAAAAAGGAAGATAAAATGTCAAAGAATATGTCTTCTCTAATCACAAATTAAATGGTGAAGTGATTGGTTATGGAGCAGATGGACCGTATCCGCCTCAAAGACATTGGGTCGTTTCAAAAAAAGCGCGTTCTGTCCTCATTAACAAATTAGGGCAAAACGATTTTGACTTTATTCCTGTCAGATTGATTGATGAAAAAAATGATGGGAATGACGAAAGCTCCGGACAGGAGAAAAGCAATGCCAACTGAAAATTCAAATGTTTCAATTTATTTGAATGATTTGGAAATGATTCGCTTCTCCGAAAGTAATTCGGGAACGATTAGCATTTTTGGTGTTAACCATTCACTCGTTGGGACGATTCAACATGTCAATTTAAATGTGCCTTACCAAAACATGACCTTTAATGTTTTATTTGAGGCTGATTTGAATGAGTTAGATGTCACCATTCAGAAAATAGAAGTCGGTGAAATCGTTGATACATTCTCCTATTCGTTTGACTTCACAGAATCCATTACAGATATGAGAATTTCAGTTGAAAATTATCAATCGGGAGTTAGTTTCATTGAGGGGGAGAAAGTAAGTGCCTATCATTCAGATTTGCCTGAAACTCCATCAAAACCAGTGCTCGGCCCTGATTTCATTACAACATATTCTTACGACTCAATGGACAGAATCGTTCAAAAAACGCTGCCGAATGGGAAGGTTTTGATTAAATTTACAACAACCAAGCTTTGCTTGAATCGATTCCGGGAGTTATCGACAACATTGATTATAATTCTATGAGCCTGATAACCAAAGAATTCGCTAACGGCGTTTCAACCGAATTGACTTACGACAGTTTGACGATGCGTATCGCAAACATCAATACTCCGAGACTTCAGAATTTGGATTATTTCTTTGATGAGAAAGGAAATGTCGTTGGTATTGCTGATCACATTTTGGGTGAAAATCAATATTTCTTCTATGATGATTTAGACAGATTGTTGTTAACGGGTAGTGAAAACTATTCTCAGTCGTTTGTTTACAACCCGCTTGGAAGCATTTTGGCTCATAGGAGTGTAGATTTGGCAACGATGGATGAAACTATTTTCGGATTTGAATTTGGAAATAATGCATGAATTCACGCTCCACTAGGTTTTCCAACCCTTGTAGTTAGCTCTAGAATATCTAATTCTATCAATGAACCATTAAGCGATAAAAATATAGATTCAGCAGATGTAGAAGATGTAAATACAGAAAAATCTCAAAATAATGAAGCAAAAAACCAATCTGGGAGATAAAACGTCATCTATTTACATATTTCTAGAGGTTTGACTATGAAAAAATATTCCAATTACCTTCCGTACATATGTGTGGCAGTTTTTTTTATCTTATTTATTTTCTTTTCATTTTTTATGGAAAGTAATTTATATACAGCTTTGTTTGTTTTACTTTTTGCGGCCATCCCAACACTTTTTGCTCTTAAGTACAATGATAAACTTTATTATTTCTATTCTAAGAGTACAGGAAGCGGACCAAAAGTGCTGAGTTTCTTCTTTTTGTTTTTGATGATGATTATTTATTTTTTTGCATTTGCAGCATTTTTATTTAGAAGTATTTTTCCTTTGGGATATATGCCTTTAATCATTTTATTATTATCAACTTTGAGTCTTCCTGGAATTTATTTAGCATCCAAGAAGAATTTTTTAATTTTTTTTAACAAAAAGATGAATACTTTTTTGATTCGTCTTTTTTTCTTGATACCTGGAGCTTTCACATTCAATGCATGCATTACATTTTTTTTATCAGTTGTTGTTTTAATGTTTTCTCCATATCTTGATGAATTTAATGAAATAGGAATAGGTGTTCTTCTTACTCTTTCAATAATCGGAAGTTTGCTGACGATTTTTTACTTTAAGAGATGTATTTTAAAAGACGATCTACCTCCCGAATATCAAATAGATTTCATGGAGCATGAATTGTATATTTTCATGCCTATTGGAAAAAGAATTAACGATCAGGCATCATACAATAATTCAATAGGAATTAGAATGCAAGCTCGAGACTTGCAAGTTAATTCAAAAAAGTCGATTTTTGATTTTCTTTTTTTTAGATTCTACTCTCCTCAATTCTTAGAAACGACTCTCAATTATAAAATTTTGAACGATAACGACATTCTTTTTACAAGACATGGTGCTCTTATTGTCAGTAATAAGGCACTTGAAATTTTTGAGAAAAGTAATTTAACAGGATATCAAATAAGGAGTATTTTGGATAGAAAAACAAAAAATAATTTGTTAACTCATTTCCAACTTGTTTCAACATCTAAGATGCCTCAAATGTCTTCTCAAACAAGAATAAAAAAAGGTCTTTTTGGGGCGCTGCTTATTCCCAATGATAAAATCTATTATAACTCATCCGTTTTAAATCGTGTTTCAGACTTCAATAAAACATCGGAATATCTTGGAGCAAATTTGGGGTTGCCTTATTTTCATCAAAAATTTTGGATTGTCTCAAACAAAACGATGAGAATAATGATCAATGACTTGAATCAGCATAAAAGAGACTTTATTCCGGTTATATTAGTTGACGGAAAAGGTGAATGAAAAAATGCTCAAAACTTGATCGCTTTGCTCACAATTTCTCAAATTTGTACTTGGAGTTTGTTTTTCATTTATCGGAAGATCTTCGGATACCCCGCCTTCCGCAAACTTACTCATTTTCCAAAAAAATTACATTTTATTGCTCAAAACAGCCGCGCGCCAAAGGCTGCGCCGGCCCCAACCTTTTCAAAAATAAATAAAAAAGAGTTAAAGGCGAGAGGCCCTTAACCGAACTTGTATTTTCTCTTTTCGTTATATCTCCACAAAAGGAAGGCTGCAACAGCAATAATGACCAAAAGAACGATTGCGGCAATGCCGTATATCAGATATTTTATCCAATTGCCGTGGTCGTTATATTCAGGGTCGGTCGGAGGAGGAGGCGGTGTCTGATTGGTTTCATTATCACCGGGTCCGGGCGCGGGTGGCTGAGTGACAACACCGAGAACAATCGCTGCCGGATTGTTTGGGCTGCTGTTCAAAGCAACGGTGTAAACCGGAACTCTGTCAAAACCTGCTGTATATCCGGTGGCTCTGTTCACATCAGGGAGACCGCCGTTAATGACGAAAACATCTGCGGCCTGAATGCCGGACTGATCGGTTGCCTCAATCGGGAATCTGCCGCTGCCGTTGTAAGCGCCGATTAAGTTATTGCCGCCGCTTCTGACAGTTGCGTTTTGTTCGCCGAAGTCAATGTTTCTCGGGTCGGTGTTGCCGACAACGACGTTGTTTGAAAGGGTGGCTCTGCTGTTTGAAATGTTCATGCCGCCGCCGCCGGTTTCTCTCGGGGTGTTGTTGGACCTAGCCGTGTTTGCCGCAAGAACGGATTTTGTCATCGTCAAGTCGCCGCCGTTCCATAAAGCGACTGCGCCGCCGAAGAATTTAGCCGTGTTGTTGATGGCCGTAACGGCTGTTGCGTTCACTGTTCCGCGGGAAAAGAAAGCGCCGCCGTAGTTTGCGATGTTGTTGAGGAACGTACAAGTATCAATTGCCGCCGTTGCGCCGGCATCGACAAAAATGCCGCCGCCGTCACCAGCTACATCTGCGTTGGAAAAAATCGAATATTTGATGGTTCCTGTTGAACCGTTCATTAAACTGATGCCGCCGCCGTTCCCGGAAGTGGTGCCCCTGTCAAAGACGCAGTTTTCAACAATCAATGTGCCGCGGGTGAGAATACCTGCGCTTTCGGTTGCCGTGTTGTTTGAGAAAGTGCTGTTTCTGAATTCAACTGTTGTGCCGGAGGCCGCGCTTACCGGGCTGCCTCTGACAGTCATCGTATTGGTCGCGATGGTGGTCCGGTCGGCAATGAGTCTTCCCTGTTCTAATCGGACCAAGTTGTGTCTGCCGGAATGACCGTCAATCACCGTGTTTTGAAGCTCGACGCTGCCGCTCCGAATGAAAATGGCGCTGCCGTCGGTTGTCGCATTATTTCTGAAAAGGGTAGATGAAACGAACTTCACATTGCTGTTGTTTGCAACATAAACGCCGCCGCCGGTATCCGCTCTGTTTCTTTGGATTGTACAGGATTCAAAAGTCACGTTGGCGCGGTCAATCAAAACGCCGCCGCCAGTCCCATTTGCAGTGGACCCGTTTTCAATCGTTAATTGCCTGAAAGTCACGTTGGCGCCGGAAACGGTGAAAACCGTCATTTCTCGTGTGACCTGACTGGAATTGCGTGCAACAGACACGTTTGAAGGTCCGCCGATTGTTAAATCTTTGGAAATATTTAAAGTGCCGTTCGTGACTATGACAGCTGCAACATTATCAGCAAAGACGATTGTATCGCCGGAAGAAGCCTTTGCAATGGCTTCGCGAAGTGTCATGTTGCTCAGATTTACCGAGCTGAGATCGACTCTGTTTGCTGTGTCACCGCCGGATGTAACAACCCATTCCTGAGCCGTAGCCGCGCTTGTGAAAAGAAGCAAAATCAAAACAGATAAAATGAGTGCTTTTGCAATTGTTTTCATTTTTATTCCCTAATTTTTTTGTAAAATAACTTTCATTTTGTAAAACGATAAACAAAATATCTCCAATAAATCGGAAAAACTCCGAATAACTGATGAATATGAATGAGCAGATTATATATAAGAATATTCAGAGCCAAAAAAAGTATGTATTGACATAACACTGTTTACAAAGCCAAACAGTTTTCGATTCAAATGAAACAAAATGAAACGAAATGGAATGAAATAAATACAAACCGAGCAAACATAATGTTAATATGCAATAATATGCAAGACAAAACTTTAGCACATTAAGAAATTGTTCTTATCGGGCGCGTGGCCTAGCGGATATGGCAGCAGCCTCCTAAGCTGCAGGCCGGGGGTTCGAATCCTCCCGCGCTCGCTGAAATGATAAACAAAAAAATCAAACAAAAACCACTTGGAGCTACACTCCAAATTTGCCCGCTTCTTCGGACCGGGCAAAAAACAAAAACAAACACATTAAGAACATATATAAAAATATGAATAAATAACATAGATTGTTTTTTATGCTCGCAAATAATTTGAACTCAAGCAATTCCGTCGGGGTGGCGCCGTTGATTCGAAAAGCAAAGATGAATGACGTTTTTGAAATGAAGGAATTGATTAATTCCTATGCATCCGAAGGGTGTATGCTTCCGCGTTCTTTAGACAGCCTTTACACATACATTCGAGATTTTGTTGTCATGGAAGAGAACGGAAAAGTTATCGGCTGTTGCGGCGCGCATCCGGATTGGGAAAATTTAGGAGAAGTCGTTTCTTTTGCCGTCGCCAAACCGTACACGCGTCAGGGAAACGGAACAAAACTTTTGGAAGCGTGCATCGAAGATGCCAAAACCATCGGTCTTGAAAAGTTATTCGTTTTAACCAACAGTCCCGAGTTCTTCAAAAAGAAAGGATTTATCGAAATCAAAAAAGAAGAGCTGCCGTGGAAAATATGGGCGGACTGCGTCAACTGTTCCAAATATCCGGATTGTAATTCGGTTTCGTTAATTAAACAGATTTAAAAAGAGATGACCAATCGGCTGCTGCTGCTCCACGCGCGCGAGCAGCAACATTTTTATAATTTTTTCAGCCCGTCCATCGTTTTTTCATATTTCAATATTAACATCATGATCATATTTTTTATTTATATTTCTGATTAGTTTCATTCTGCTCAAGCAGTCTTTAAATTCTATGACCGCCGTTATTTTTTCAAATGAATTCATAAATTCACCGATATTATTCATCAGATTTGAGGCAGAGCGTGGCGGCAAAAAATAACACTTTCTCCTATTTATGAAAACTTTTAACGAAGCTGAATGAGACAGTGAAAGGGCGATACAATGGCAGAAATTCAATATCTTTACGCAGTTGATGAAAACGGTAAACGTGTAAAAGCAAATGATGCTGAAAAGGGAAGAAATAGGCGTTATTTGTGCCCCATTTGTGAAACAGACTTCATCCTAAAAAAAGGAGAAGTAAGAAGACCACATTTTGCCCATAGTTCAGCAATTAAATGTGCACCTGAGAGCTACCTACATTGGTTAATAAAAGAACTGATAAAAGCTGAATTAGAAGAAGAAATTTCAAAAAAACAGACATTTCAAATCATGTGGGAATGTGAATGTAAAGAAAAACATTCTAAAGACTTATTGGAAAAAATAAAAACAATACGTGTTGAATATTGTTTAGATAAATATCAACCAGATATAGCATTGCTTGATGAAAATGAAAAAATAACAACTGCAATTGAAGTTGTTGTAACTCACCCTCCACCAAATGAAAAATTAGAGTATTATAGAAACAATGAGATTAATTTCGTTCAAATTAATATAAATCGAGGAATGGATGCTGAGGATATAGATGCTATAGATATAAAAAACATAATAGAAAATCCAAACATTGTCGAATATTATCCAAAACCGATGTGTTGTAGTCAAGTCTCACTTAATAAAGATACGGGCTCAAGTATTCAAAAATCTTATCCGTCTCAATCCAAAACCGTTTTGGAAACGAAAGACATCTGGCTTCCGATAGAGAATCTGCCGATTTCGGAGCACATCAAATCATTCTATACGGACTCCGGCATTCAAAAACTCTATCCGCCTCAATCCAAAGCCGTTTTTGCGGGACTGCTTGACGGCAAAAATGTCCTGATTTCCATTCCGACCGCTTCCGGAAAAACGCTTCTTGCGGAACTGGCTATGCTCCGAAGTTTAGAAGAGGGCGGCAAATGTCTTTATGTCGTCCCGCTTCGCGCGCTGGCATCCGAAAAATTCCGCCGTTTTTCCGAATTCAGAAAACTCGGATTCCGCGCAGGCATTTCAACGGGCGATTTGGACGAGCGTGACGAAAATCTCGGAACGAATGACGTTGTTGTCGCAACGTCGGAGAAAGTGGATTCTCTTATCAGAAACGAAACGCATTGGCTTTCACAGATTTCCGTTGTCGTCTTGGATGAAGTTCATTTGCTTGATTCTAAAGACCGCGGGCCGACGCTTGAAATCGTTATTACAAAATTAAGACGCTTAAATCCGAAAATGCAGATTATCGCGCTTTCGGCAACGATTCAAAATTCAAGAGAAGTTGCCGATTGGATGAAAGCCGAATGTGTTGTCAGTGATTGGCGCCCGACAAAATTGTATGAAGGTGTTTATTTTGACGGTGTTTTTGAAGGCGAAGTGGTTCGCCCCGAAACACTTCGTTCTGAAGTGGGTCACACACATGAAAAAACCGTCAAAGAAATCGAACTTGTCGGCAAAGGGAAAGAAGCCGGCGTTTCGCTTGCTGCCGATACAATTCGAGGCGGCGGCCAATGTCTTGTTTTTACAAACAGTCGAAAAAACGCGGCCGGCTTCGCCAAAAAAGCGGGTCCCGTCATTCAATCCTACCTGACGGCTGAAGAGCAGACTGAACTTTCGGATCTGGCATCTGAAATAACGGACCGCAGCGATACGGACGCGGCCAAAGTGCTTGCCGTCTGCATTCGAATGGGTGTCGCTTTCCACCATGCCGGGCTTTCTGCCGACCAGCGCGAGCTGGTTGAAAAATCATTTCTGGCAGGCAAAATCAAATTGATTTCATCAACGCCGACGCTTGCGGCCGGCTTGAATCTGCCGGCGCGGCGCGTTATTATCGCTGCTTGGAGACGTTTTGATTCCAACGAAGGCATGCAGATGATTCCTGTTATGGAATACAAACAGATGGCCGGCCGTGCAGGACGGCCGCATTTGGATCCGTACGGCGAATCCGTTCTGATTGCGGCAAAAGAAGAAGACATTGACAAACTCAAAGAAATGTATATTAACGCTGATCCCGAAGCGGTTGAATCCAAGCTCGGCGCGGAAAATGCGCTTCGAACGCACGTTCTCTCAACGATTTCAAACGGGTTTGCGTATACGCGCAGTCAGCTGTTGGATTTCTTCAAAGACACGTTTTTCGCTTATCAGCGCGGGCTGCTCAGCACGATTGCGCTTAAGACGGTTATAGACACTTGTTTGGATTTTTTAATCGAATCGGACATGTGCCGCGAAGATAAAGGCAGTCATTCTGATTCTGCAAAAGCAAACGCAAACGCTTCCGATTCGGGACCGTTTGTGACGGCGAATAAAATCAATTCAACGAAAGAAAAAGACGATTATCCGCTGATGCCGACAAAACTCGGCTCACTTGTTTCAAAGCTTTATTTGGATCCGCTTTCGGCATCCGTGATTCTTGACAATATTCAAAAAGCGGAAAATGAAAAGATGAAGCTGACGGACATCAGCATCCTTCATCTCATCTGCATGACGACGGATATGAAGCTTTTGTATATGAAAACGAATGATTATATTCCGGTGACCGAGTTTGCCGCTGAAAATTGCAATCATATTATTTCAATGCCACCGACAACGAAAGCTGCCGAATTTGAATGGTTTTTGGGTGAACTGAAAACGGCGCTTCTTCTCTACCGCTGGATTTCAGAAATGCCTGAGAATGAAATTTCAAAAGAGTTTGATGTCGGCGAAGGCGATATTCGCCAATTTTCTGAAACCGCTTCCTGGATTGCAAATGCCGGCGCCCGTCTGCTTAAAATGACCGGCTCACCTTACACGGGGCTTTTTTCCGACATTGAAATGCGTCTTCAATACGGCGCCTCCATTCAGCTGCTGCCGCTGATTAAGATCCGCGGCATCGGCCGTGTCAGAGCGCGCAAGCTTTACAATGCGGGTTTCAAATCTAAAGAAGCGTTTCAGCCTGCTGACTTCTCGGTTGTTGCCGGTTTGATC
>JAIRKA010000090.1 GCA_031260345.1 Methanosarcinales archaeon | reverse complement strand
GGGGAACTGCATCGGCCCCTGTGTCCGCAGCATCCGCATTTGTCCCGGAATACCATTTTGCAAGCGCGGCAAACAGGATTCCCTGAGCCTCGGCTTAAAATTGGATGAAAAATATCACGGTATGCCGATGCCCGCCAAAGTGAAGATGGCCGTCTCAGGCTGTACGCTCTCCTGTTCTGAATCTTTGGTCAGAGATATCGGCTTTACCGCCGATGCAAACGGCTTTAAGCTCTATGTCGGCGGCAGCGCGGGCGCAATGCCGCGAATCGGAAATTTGGTTGCCGAAGGGCTTTCAGAAGAAGAATCGCTTGAGCTGACAGAGAGAATCATCGTTTACCTGAAAGAAAAGAAATCAAACAAGAGAATCGGCAAATTGATTGATGAAATCGGCCTGGATGAATTTAAAGCGGGAATCGGAATTTAAATCCCTTTCCACTTTCTTTTTTTTCTTCATCTCCCGTTTTCAATCAAAAAATGTATAAAAAAAGAAAGTTTAACGAATTTAAAAGACTTAGTCAATCAAAAAAACAGAGCGGTTTTACTGTGCTTTTAAAACAATGTCATCCGCTCTCGCCATTATTTCTTCCGCCGCGCTGAATTCAAAAGTCATGTATTTCCCGTATAAAATTTCTTCAACAACGCCGTTGTCATAAAACCATGACAGGGCGGCAGCGCCGCGCTCATCATTCGGCAGTGAAATCGTTTTCGTCAGCAGCACCGGGAGATTCCTGTTGATTTCTGAAGTCAAGTCGGAAATCCCCATTCCTGTTTTGGCGGAAATAAATATCGGATTGTAAATCAAATGCGCGAGTTCCTGCAACTTCTTTTTGCGCTCGGCAGGCTTCATCGTTTCCGATTTATTCAGGACGGTAATGATATTGGAAGTGCTTTTTTCCCACAAGGTTTCGTGGCTGATCATCAGTTTTTTTCGGATATGTTCCACGGGCTCACTGAAATCAACGACAAGCAAAATCATATCGGAGAAGTAAATGCCTTCCAAGGTCGAGCGGAAAGCGTCAATTAAAAAGTGCGGCAAATCTTCAATGAAGCCGACCGTATCCGTCAGCAAAATCTTTCTTTTGTTGATGACAAGAGCTCTTGTTTTCGGAATCAGTGTCGTGAAAAACATATCTTTGGATTCTGTCTGCTCATCAACGAGCGTGTTAAAAAGCGTGCTTTTGCCTGCGTTTGTGTAGCCGGCGAGCGATACGATAAAGAATCCGTTTTTATGGCGGTAAACGCGGCGCGCTTCCTCTTCCAAATCCGCTTTTTTCAATTCAGCGTTGATTCTCGCAATCCGCTTTTTAATGTCCTGTTCATAAGAATCTTCATAATCGCCGAGGCCGCCCCAGCCGGCGCGTTCTTCTTTCTTGGAAAGCGAGACAAGCATTCGGGCATTCGGCAGCTCGTAGCGCAGGCGTGCAAGCTCAACCTGCAATTTGGATCGGTGCGTTGTCGCCCGCTCGGCAAAAATGTCCAAAATCAGCTGAAACCTGTCCATGACGCGGCAATTTGCGCCCGCTTCATTGCAAAGTTTTGAAACATTGTAAATCTGAGACGTTGAAAGCGGGTCGTAAAAAATGACGCAGCTCGCTTTTTTGTCTCTGGCGGCAATCGCGATTTCTTTTGCTTTGCCGCTTCCGACATTGTATTTTCTGTCGGAATAGCGTTCTTGGGTAATGACATCGACAACACGGTCATTGAGCGCTTTTGTCAATTCGGAAAATTCCTGAAGTTTTCTTTCATTGTCTTCGGCATTCGAATCCGGGTCGGTGCGCATGACAAGAATCACGTTTCGGGAGGCATCCGTGACAGGTTCCTGATATGGATTCACGTGTTATCCGCTCCGTTTTCATTGTCGTTTTCATCGCCGCTTTCGTCTTTTTCATCATTTTCGTCTTCATCATTCTCATGAATTCGAATATCAAGTCCTGTTTCTTTCAGCAAAAGCTTTCGCGTGCTGAGAGAAACGTAATGTGCAAGTTCAATCGCCTTTCGCTCTCCGATGGATTCTTGATAGCGGATTTCTTGCGTAAACATTGTTTTGGACAGATTTTCATCTAAATTGAAAAGATCGCCGCATTCAACAATCAGCGGTCCTTTCTTTTTGATTTTTGTCACCGTCGTTTCGATAATTCTGACAATATCATGCAATTCGGCGGACCGGTTGAGCAAAAAAGCATCGGTGTTGATTTCATTGATTTTTTCAATCGATGTCGGCGTGATTTCAAGAGATACGGCGGCGCAGACCATGTAATAGCCTGCATCAATCCGATGCCTTCCCGAAATATCAACCGCAATTACCGTAAACATGACCATATCAACCGTTTTTATTTTTTACATTTTAATTCTTTCAAATTCAATGTATTCACGTCTGCCGCCGAGGTCTGTCGCATAAATCATTCTCTTTCGAACGCTGTTGGCCAAGCGGATCGCACCCGATGTTGCCGGCAATTTGAATTCAAATTCAGGGGACACGACGTGAAGCAAAAATTCGGAGTGCGGAATTTTATCAAGTGATTCGATTTTGCGGTAAACACGGAAATGCGTTCCGAATTTAAAGCCCGTTTTCGGGATGAATCCTTTTTCTTTCAGCTCTTTGTAAATCGTATATTTTTTTGAAAATTCCGAATCAATTTGAGACGCGCTGCTTGTAAATTCTTCATTGGAAAGCTTTTTTCCGTCCATATCATAAAGTTCCAAGACGCCGTTTTCCGCCAAGTAAAGCGCTTCCGGCAGCGACAGCAAAAGGCGGTCTTCATCCATCATTTTTCCAAAAAAAGAATTTTTGTAAAGCAAATCAGCTTTTTCTTTGTCGGCCGTAATAACGCGCTCTTTAAACAAAACAGCTTTTGAAAGGCTGTTTTTTGCCTCCGCCAAAAACGGTTCGGCCATATCGCCTTCAAAGCTGCTGACGGCATCGGCGCGCTTGACATCATAATACGTAATGTCGCTTTCTTCATCGACCACGGCGAAAATAAATTGTTTTCTTACATTCTGCGCTTCATTCATCAGCGCCGTCAATTCTAAAAGCGTTATTGGGACACGCTCCGATCTCACGAAAACATAACTTTTTGCCGACCCTTTTCCGGGCTTGCTTCCTCGCGGGTAAACTCTGAAATCGGTTGCGGAAGATTGAACATAATAGCCGCGTTCTTTTAAGTCTTTGTAAACGATATATTTGAGTTCAAAGAATTCTTCCTGCTGCGCTGCATATTGAATAAATGAATCAAAATCAAGTTTTTTCTCTATTCCTTTTTCGTTTTTGAAAATTGTTATTTTTTTGCGAAACAGCAGGTAGGCCGCTTCCGTCAAACGCAATTGCAGACTGCCGTCGCGCGGTCGGCCGAATCCGCCTATTTCATAAAGTGCTGCGATTGCTTCTGCATCTCCGATAACATAATTTCCTTTTATCTGCGTTTTCAAAAGTGACACCTGTTTGTCAAAATTTAATTTGGTATCCATTAAACATTAATTCAGGTTAAAATAGACTTCTGTAAAATCAAATTTTAAAAAGAGAAACGGACTTGAAAAAGAAAAAAGCCGTGATGAAAAGAATTGCAAAAGCAGTCCTTCATTTCATCATGGCAATAGCGTTTGAATCGATTTAATCTCGATCATTTTTGTTTAGCGCTTGTTGTTTATTGTTCAATTCTTTTTTCACTCTTCTACTTCCCGTCTCTGAGTGAACGCAAAGGCGGCAATCGCAATCGGGAATGTTAAAATGACTAAGAGCGTTGCTCCCGGAAGCTCCGGAGTTTCATAACCTTCGTCATTTCCATTGCCCGGCGGTGCGGGAGGGGGAGACGTTGTATTATTTTCAGAGGGAGGTCTGACTGTCGCATTTCCGGTTCCGTTTCCACCGCCGCCACCCGTCTGATTAATTTCATACACGGCGATGTAGGTCACATCTTCCGTTACGGGGCGCGCATCAATATTCGTTTTGCTGTAAATATTGGTGTCCGCTTGGTCTCTCCAACCGCTGAATGTGTATCCCGTTTTGGTCGGGTCAGCAGGGGCGGTTGCGAATTCTCCTTCAATGACTGTTTCATTCACAATTTCGGTGCTGTCATCGTCCAAAAACGTGACAACAAAAACGGCGTCGAAGGCGGCTTTATATTCAACATCCTTTGTCACAGGACGTATGTCAATTTCAGCTTTGGTGTAAATGATGGTATCCTCTTGGTCTTTCCATCCGACAAATACATATCCGGTTCTGGTCAGGTTCGCCGGCGCAGTTGCGAATTCTCCGTCAAAGACGCCTTCAATTTTAATTACAGTGTCGTCATCGTTCAAGAATGTGACTTCGTGACCCATTTTTGTAAACATGTTGTAAACGGAGTTGGCTCTTGCAAAGTTCGTCATCAAAGGTGCTGTTCCGCTCGGCTCATCAGCCGCTTCTTCGATTGTCCAATTAACGCCTCTGAAATCAATGTTTGAAAGCCTGATTCTGTCTGCGTTTGTGCCGGGAAGAACAATTGTTCCGCTCGTCGGAGCGAATGTAATGAACCCGGTGTATTCTTCTTCCGTTGTTGACTCAAAGATGGATGAAATCGGCGTCAATTCTGTTCTTGACGGAACGCCTTCTTCAAGGATTGGCTCAACAACAACAATATGCACATCAGGATTTGTCGAAAATCCGAGGGCTCCTGTATATGCTCCGGCAATATCCGGGATTGTAAATTGTGCAACTTCTTTATTCGTTCCTGTAACGATTTTGATGTTGGGCGGCGGCAAAATCAAATTGTTTCTTAGTATTGCAGTATTTACTCTATTTGTTATGCCCGTTAATTGAGTGTTTATTGCAGTACCCGAGCCGTCAACATACCAATATCCTGTAGAAAGATCAAAAGAAGCAGTGTTGGCGTTATTTGTTGTTGGCACTTCTTCCAACACTCCGATTCTCGGGGCAGCTGCCGCGCCGGGCAATGAAACAAATTTGAAGGCTTCCGGAACAATTAATTGGTGCGTTCGTATTTCATCGTTGTTGGACCCTTGAATCCAAATTCCGGGATTCGGATTAATGGACGAGAATTTTATTTCTCCTGCAAAAGTGTTCGGAGAAGGAGATGCAGCCATAATGGCAGGATTTGCATGTTCAAAGCGGATCGGATATGTATTGCTGCCTGACGGTCGTGTGCTTTGAGAGAAATCGATATTTTTAAAATGATTATTGCTGGAGTTTGCAATTTGAATTGTTGAGAAATTGCTTGAAGCAAGACCTCCTGTGCTTCCCGTTCTTACATCTTTAATAGTAATATTTTCAAAATTTCTTTGAAAATTACTGCTCGTAATGTCCCCAACTGAACGTATGGCAATATTATGTGTAAATGTTGGACTAAAGAGAGTTCCGCCTGTCGGAAACGTCCCATTTCCGATATTTTGTATGGTAATGTCTCTTGCAACGAAATTATCAGCACTGACAACAAAGTAAAAGTTCCCTCTCTGCGTCCCTGATGATGGGTTTAGTGCCATGTTGTATTCAAGACCATCAAAAATTAAATTCTCCATATAAAAATTTTGACCTTGGAAACTCCATCTCATCATCGTATAAGCATCATTCGGAAAAACGGAATTCCCCGGCAAAATCGGGCTTTTGTATATTGTGGCAGGCGGCTGTCCCTCTTTATTTAATCCGACAAGAGATGTATTGGGTAACATAAATGCGACATCATAGCCGGCATGAATGAGATAGTTGCCTTCGTCAAAGAAATATGTATGATCTGCGTGAAAAGTAATAGAAAGATCAAAATGCGATTGTATAAGGGCAGCATTAATTGTAACTTCATCTCCGGGAGTCGCACTCCTCGGGAATGTATGTGATGTGTTTGTCAGCAAAATAACCTTGACATCGTATACGCTGCCGTTGTGTGTAATCTGAGTGTCTTCGCCATGTGAATAATTAGCAGAATCCTGTGTGATTAAGATAAATGTCGGGTTGCCATCATAATACGTGTTTATCGGCTCCACATAATAGTCATCCACGCCTATTTTTACTGAGAAATCTGTGAACGGTGACTCAGCAGGAATATCCGAAACATCGCCGACAGTTTCTCCGATATTATGCACTGCTGCAAAAGCGATCGACATTGAAACCATTATAATAAATATGCTTGCCAATATCAAAAATAACTTATTTTTCATAGCTTACCCTCTCCTCATATAATTATGCTAAAATATTTATTTTTTTAGAACTATTGTAAGTACAATGAGATTTGAATATATATTATTTTTCCAGTACTTCTCATTATATTTTCGGTATATTTTACATATTCTTTTTAAAAATAAAAATGAATGAAATACGAATAGAAGTGAATAAAAAATGGATAAAAACAGAATTAATTTTTCATTTCACGCGTCTCAGAGTCCGTTTTTCTTCTGCCTGTATTCCTGCGCGCTTTTCACGAAACTTTTCGCGAAATCCGTATATGAAGAACCGTGATAGTGAACGTAAGTGCCGATTGTGTTCTTGACAATCATGCCGTCTTTTTTGTCTTTGATTCCGATGCCGCGTGAAATGTCAATCGTGTATTCGATGTCATCTGAAATGTCTTCCAATATCGAGTGGTGGAATTCGTGAGCGATAAACTTGTTTCCTTTTTTCCCGATCGGCGTGTCTTTTTCGAAGATACCGTTCGTATACGTAACGACGCGTTTGCCGCTTCCGTAAACAGTAGCGCAGTCAAAAATGCCGACCATCTCAAAAGAGATGTCCGGCACGTCAGGCGCGTCACGCGTTTGAATCGTCATACTTTTGGTCAGGTAATTCATGCCGGCGGATTCCGCAAATATCGGCATTCCTGTCGCCGACGCGGAGCGTATCGCTTCTTTCATCGGTTTGTTTAAAGCAAGTTCCGCCGCGTAAATTTCGGGCGACCCGCCGCCGATGTAAAGCGCATCGACATCGGGGAGTTTCGAATCGCGAATCGGGCTGAAAAGTTCGATTTCCGCGCCTTCAGCCTGAAGCAGATCCATGTTGTCGGGATAATAAAAGCTGAAAGCCTCATCAAAAGCCACGCCGATCTTTGGCGGAATCTCTCCGGGAACAGCGGGTTTTTCTTCAAAGCGGCTTTTTGCGGGCGGTGCAATCGGCCCTGCCGTATTCGCAATTTGAATCAGTTTATCAAAATCAATGCTGTTTTCAACAGTGGTTTCAATGGTTTTGATTCGTTCGGCAAATCTGTCATCCATTTGTCGTCCTTCCGGAATCGGGATTAAGCCGAGTTCGCGTACCCATAAGTCGAGTTCGGGATTTCTGTAAACCACGCCGATGACGGGAATTCCCGTTGTGCTTTCAATTGCGGTGATTGCTTTGTCAGCGTGCTTTTGGCTTCCGACATTGTTTAAAATGACACCCGCGATATTGACATCGGGATCAAATGAAGCGAAACCCATGACAAGCGCCGC
>JAIRKA010000068.1 GCA_031260345.1 Methanosarcinales archaeon | reverse complement strand
TTCGTCTTTCAGATTAAAGTTAATCGCATTGCGCAGACAAGCTTTTGCACAGTTGCCGCACTTGCCGTTTTTAATCATCAGACAATTGTCCGGATCAATGGTAACGACTTTCGGAATGGCTTGCGTGAATTGGAAATAAATGGCTCTTCTCTTGATGAGATTTGCTTCGAACTCGTCGCTGACTTTCTTCGGGCATTTGGGGATACAGTCACCGCAGCCGACACAGTTGTCAACGTTAATGTAACGCGTCTTTTTCTTAACGGTGAGTGTGAAGTCGCCGACATCGCCGGAAAGGGCGGTGACGTCTGAATAAGTCATTAAGACGACGTTGGGGTGACGGCTGGCTTCCACGAGTTTCGGGGAAAGGATACAAGCGGAACAATCCATTGTCGGGAATGTTTTGTCAAGCTGAGCCATAACGCCGCCGATGGACGGCTTGGATTCAATCAAATAAACGCGGTAGCCGCAGTTGGCCAAGTCAAGCGCAGATTGAACGCCGGCAATACCGCCGCCGATCACAGCGACTGCACCGATTGGATTCGTATTTGCCATACTTAAGCCTCCTTTGCTTTCTGCTGTAGAGCAATAATTTTCTCCTCAAAAGCAGAGTTTGTAATCAGATTCATCTGAATGCCGAGCTCCTGCGGCGTGTAGCCGAGAGCGAGCCCGAGAAGCTGGGAATAGTGAAGAACCGGAATGTGATAGTCTTTGCCGTTTTTGTTGAGCTGTACCTGACCCGAGTCAAACTGCAAGTGGCAGAACGGACAGGCATCAACGATACAGTCGAATTCATCCTTCTGCAAGACAGCAAGTTTCTTTTCGGTCATGATGAGTGATGTTTCAAGAATCGCGGAACGCGCGCCGCCGCCTGCGCCGCAGCACATCATTTTTTCTTCGTAATCAACGCTCTTTGCGCCGGTCGCGTCCACCAGCACATCAAAGAAGCGCGGGTTTTCGGCGCTGCCGAGTCCTTCTTTTTCTTTGGACGGACGGTAGAGGTGGCAGCCGTAGTGAACGGCGACTTTAATGCCGTTGAGCGGAACGGTGACTTTTTCTTTAATTGCTGCCGGTCCGACATCTTTTTCGAGGAACTCGATGACATGGCGGACGTTTGCGTTTCCTTTGAATTCCAAACCGACTTCGCCAAGCTTTTCATTGACTTTTGTTTTGTAGTCGGGGTCGTGCATAAGCGTCAGGTTTGCTTCGCCGAGTGAGCCGTAGCAGCCGTTGCAGATTGTCAGCAAATCCATTCCCTTCTGTTCGGAAAGGGCGACGTTGCGGCTGGCCATTGTCAGCCACGTTGTTTTGTCAAAAGACTTGAAAAGGCCGGGTGCCGGACAGCAGGAGGCGCCTTCAAGTTCGTGAAGATCAACGCCTAAGTCTTTCATGACCTTGCGGCTTGCAAGCTCAATACCGGGATAGCGGTTTGGGGCAATGCAGCCGAGGAAGAAAGAAAAACTTTGGTTTTTCTTCTGTTTTTCGGTTTCTGTAGACATTTATTTGATAACTCCTGATAATTTTAATTGTTTATTCCTTTTGCGTCAGCGTGTCGAATTCGCAGATTTTCAAAAGCTTGCGGACCTGTTCGTACGCTTCGGGGTACATGTGAACGGTCGGCGGAACTTCCGAGAGACCGAGTTCCAATCTCTTCTTTCTGTTATCATCGTTTATCGGCACCGCGTGACCGGTGTCAATCACCAGGTGAGCCGCGTTTTTATGCGGCTGAAGCATAATCCCTTCGCGGACGGCCATTGTGCGCATGCGGAGAAGTGTATCGACATTCAAAACGCCTTCGGGGCATCTTTCCTGGCATTTGTAGCAGGTGGTGCAGTACCACAAATATTTGTCTTTCAGAATGCGCTCCTTCATACCGAGACTGGCCATGCGGATATACTTTTTAATATCGAAATTTTTTTCAATATCCTTCATGGGGCATCCCGTGGAACACCCGTTGCAGTTAAAGCACAACAGGATTTTGTCCATCCCTTTTTCTTGAGTAAGCTCATTGAAGAAGCTTTTATCAATTTCAGATGAACTGACTGGATCTGTCATGAAATATTTCCCTCTCTCTTATTTATTGATAGAATTGACGGTTTAAAGCATAAATCAAAATGAATCAAGTCATCACCGGATGACGAAAAACGGCAAGGTGCGCCGCAAACGACAAACGTGCCGAAAAATACGGCAAAGACTTGAAAACCCATGCAAGAGACGTGCACGAAAATTGCGCGGGTTATATAATGATAAATTATGAACATAGACAAAAACATGAAATCCTATATAAAGACTGCCGTTCAGTTCAGTGGTTTACATATAAACCTCACAATGTTCATTTTAGATTTTGTTTCATCAAAAAGTGTTGGGTTTACATTGTTGAGAATAAAAAAATCGAAGGGAAATTAAAAGGAAATCGGATAAAATTGCGATGTGATTTTCGAATAATATTAAATGAAGAATGGAGCAACTCGCGCGCGGACGCGGCTGCTGGACGGAAGGAGTCGGCAGGCGGCAGTGGGCAAGCGCAAACAGCAGGTAACGGCAGCCACGCTCGCGAAGCGAGCGGATGTGATAAAAAAGAGCAGAGACGCACGGCAACGCAAGCAGACCAAAATCAAAATTAGCGGTCATATGCGAAGTTTCATACTATTTTTGGATTTTACTGAAACATCGTCTTTCATTTTATTTTTCTTGAAAAGTTGGAACGCCTTTTTTATTCTAATTAATTCTAATTTTTTTTAGGGTTTTATCGGGCATTCGGGTTTTAATCATTTTATGAAAAACGGATGTTTTTTATGATTGTTTAATTATAACTGAAAAGTCAAAGCAAATAAAAACATTGAGAAATTGAAATTGGAGGTTCAATATGATTTTTTCTGAAAATATGGTTAAAAAGTCAATTTTAATTTGGTTCTTAATTATTCCTCTCGCCTTTTTGAACGGAGCATTACGAGAGACATTTCTGATTCCTTGGATTGGAGAAAGCGGCGCGGAACTTGTCAGTGCAATTACTCTTTGTTCGCTGATTCTTATTATTTCGTTTGTTTTTATACCGCGAATCGGAAAAGGAGAAAAAGCGGCAAAGGAGAAAAAAACGTATTGGAAAATAGGAGTTTTATGGATTGCCTTGACCATCATTTTTGAAACGATTTTAGTCTTAGTGATGGGATACAGTTTCAGCGAAGTGTTGAAAACGTATGATATAACAGCAGGAAACCTTTGGTTGCTCGTGGTTTTATTTATGGGGGCGGCACCTTGGCTGGCTGCGAAAATGAGAAAATTAATATAACTCACTATTAAAATGGATGAAATGGAAAGCTAAAAAGTGCCGAAAGCGCCTCATTTTTAAAAATAAAAAAATTAAGCCGTTGAACGGCTTTCAGCTTTCATTATCTGAAAAAACCTCTTCAATAAACTTTTTTATTTATTCAATTGACTATTCACGAAATTGAGACCACAACTTCAATATAAGGTTGAAATAATTGATTAAATATGGAAGGATTTACAAAGCAGATTAGAAAAATCAAAAAAAATCTCTTTTGGGAAACATATATCTCAATTTTAATTGTTTCAGGAATAACTTCAACACTTGGATATCTTTTTGGTAATGTCGAGTTAGTAGCTCTTTCCCTCATCTATCCTGCATTCATTACGGTAGCATACAGTTTTCGTTACATTCCGGTTAAGATTAATTCAAAAGAAAGCCGTTATGAGTCATTTTCTCCAAAAGTATTTCAAACAGTGTGTGTATACCTGGCCTATTTCTTCTATCCTATTTTGTTTACATTTGGTTTTTGGATGATGCTCTCAAGAATCATTTCCAGTATAACTGGCATAGATGTCGTAACAATTGTGAATTATCCATTTTTTGAATATTTTTCAGTTGTCATCTCTTCATTGCTATATTTGACATTTTTTAAAATGTTCATAGAAGCTGCAAGCAAGCCTGCTGTAGTTGACACAATAAATGAAACGGAGAGTTGAAAATGAGTATATTGTTTTATGCTTTTATTTTAACAATTCCTGCGCTTTACGCTGCCGTATATAAGGATTTGTTTACGGTAACGAATCAAAAAATGAACACTTACTTGCTTCGTTTATTTTACTTGACACCTTTTTGTTTTTTTGTCGGATGTATGGCCGCGCCCTTTACGAGTGTGACTGTCAAATTGATATTTCCAGATTTGATGATGTATTCAATGGAAATACTTGGAGAAATAGGAGGTTGGACAATTGAGGCAATGGGAGATTGGACGGTCGGTGCAATAATAAACTTGCCTTTTTTGCTTATTTTGACAAAAGTGATGATTACGCCTGATAAAAGTGAAAAAGCATACAAAGATAAGTACAAAAATGAAGAGTTTGATTACTATGTTTTCTTGCCGCAAGAAAAAGCGGCTGGAGGAAAAAAACAGGGAACAAAATACATTTATAATAAAAATAGAAAGTCCAATGAATTGCGGATTGGCACCCAAACAGGAGATTTAATTTTATTGAGCACACACGGTCACGAAAAAGAAATCATTTTCACGACATGGGGGGAAATTGCGGCGGATAAACATGTATTTCAAGTCTTTGAAGAAGAAAGTTTAACAGGGTTTTATAAAAAGCGAATGAATATGAAATATATGGAGCCGAATCCGAAACAAAAAGGAATCTGGTTGATTATTTCAGAATTGTATAAACATATAAAAGCCGAAGAATCAAATACATTTGAAAAGGAATACCATCAACTGATGACAGCAAAAACGCTGAATTCAATGTCTTCAAAAATGACTTTCAAATTTAGAAAAGGGTTTTTCAGTAGGTCACTCCTTCCGAAAAATAAAATCATATATTATGACAAGGAAACGATGGAAAATGCATCGGATTTTAACAGAAGCAAAGAACATATCGGCAGCGAAACAGAATCCCCGTATGCACCGCATCAGTATTGGGTTATTTCTAAAAAAGCCCACAGTGTTTTAAAAGAACGATTTTATTTCGTGGATGCGGATTTTATGCCTGTCGTTTTAATCGATTCTGAAAATAAAGGGGATTGGACTGCTCAATAATCGACATGCAAACATAATATCTTATATACTTTTGAAAAGGATAAGGATAAAAGACTTGATTATGGTATTTGCTTGACATGCAAAAGGTCACCGGTTCAATTCCGTTTGTCTCTGCCACTCCTGAGAGGTGTTTTTTCAAATGAAGCTGCTTTTTGAAGGTAAAACGAAAGATGTTTATGAAAACGATGATGGCAATTATTTGCTTAAATTCAAAGATGATGTTACTTGCACCGAGGGCGTTTTCGACCCGGGCGCAAACGCAACCGGCATAAAAATCGACGGCATGGGCAAAGGCGCAATCCGCATGACGGAATACTTTTACAAAATAATCGATGCCGCCGGCTATCCCACCCATTTCATAAGCGCGGACGCGGAAAAGTCCGAGTTAACAGTCAAGCCTGCCGCCATATTCGGCAAAGGTTTGGAAGTGATCTGCCGTTACAAAGCCGCAGGCAGTTTCTTGAAGCGTTACGGTGCGTATGCGGAAGAAGGCCGTCCGTTAGATGCCTTCGTTGAGATCACATTGAAAGACGACCAAAGAGGCGACCCGCCTATAACCAAAGACGCGCTTGATATGCTCGGAATTTTAACTTCTGAAGAATATGAAATATTAAAAGATTCCACGCAAAAAATATGCGGTATTGTCAAATGCGAATTGTCCAAAAAAAGTATCGAACTGTATGATATCAAGCTGGAATTCGGGCGCGACAAAAACGGACAAATTATCCTTATCGATGAAATTTCCGGCGGTAATATGCGCGCATACAAAGACGGCAAAATACTCAATCCGCTTGATTTGGCCGAGCTGATCGTCGGTTAACGTTTATTTTTCCATCCGGTCCACGAAATCAACTTCAAAATCCAAATCAAACTCTTCTTCAAAATCGCCCTTCTCAAATTGATTTTCAATCTCTCTCCGATATTTGCTGACATCTTCGCCTTTGGACTTTTTCGCATGGTATTGAATATTTCTGAAAATTCCGCGCAGCGTTTTTGCTTCACACGGCGTTAATTCGGCGCGGGCGAAAATACGCTTCATCATCAGCTCCATTTTCTCTCTTTTCAGCGGATCAAAATCCATATCTTCCAAAACATCGCCGAAATGGGCACACATTGATTCGAATTCTTTGAAATTGGCGGTTTTGTATTTTCCCGTTAAGCGCGCGCCGGAAAGCTCGTAGGCCATAACGCCGACAGCATGGGAAAGATTCATAACCGGATAAATGTGAGAGGACGGAATTGTCGCAATCATAGAGCAGCCGGACAATTCTTCATTCGTAAAACCGATATCTTCGCGCCCGAACAAAATCGCAAATTTCGTGTCGGGATGATATTCTTCCATTTTTTCACGCAAAACGACGGGCGTTAATGCAGGCGTACGAATATGATCGCAGTCTTTTTGAGCACGCGTTCCGGTTGTTCCGATAACGGCATCACAGCCCAAAACGGCTTCTTCAATCGTTCGACAGATTTTCGCGTTTTGAAGAACATCAATCGCGTGAGACGACATTGCCCGCGCTTCTCCTTCAAGCGAACAAGGATTAACAAGATAAAGCTCCGTAAAGCCGAAGTTTTTCATAACTCGGCAGACTGATCCGACGTTCCCTTGATAAAGCGGCTCCACAAGAACGATGCGCAGATTCGGCATGAATCGAATTGCGCCTGCCGTTTCATTGTCCAATCCTTTATCGGTCTCTGCTCTTTTTTCAGCCTCAGTTCCCTTATCAGCCTCAGTTCCCTTATCAGCCTCAATTTCTTTATCGGCTTCTACTCCCTTATCAGCTTCTTTTTTTTCTTCGGGCGGTTTGTCAGACATACAGCCAAAAAAACGGTGCAGCTATTTTATTATTTTGTCTGTTTTGTCTGTTTTTCATCAAATAATGTTTGGGGCGTGAAATATTCATTCGTTTTTTGAAATTTCTTCATTATTGTTCATCATAAAATACGTCATCGGATTTTATTTTTATAAAATTAATTCAATAGTTTTCATAATCCGTTGAATGATAATATTTAAATAGAATCGGTACAAAGTGCCTACAACTTCTATCATCGATTAGTCGATTCGGGTCATTTTCTTCTTTAAATTGGGGATGGGTGACTTGATAGAACGTATCAATGGTTCGCTCACCTGTGTTTTCGTCCGTTTGTGCGGTCGTATTTTCGTTTCAGTTGAGTTGAACTGAACGCTATCGTTCATATCAATATCAATTACTGTTTGGTTGGCGGCATCTGTTATCATCATAATTTGTCATTATTAATTATGGCGATAATCTGGGAGGCTGTCAAAATTTGCTTTCAAAAAATTTATGGAGAATATAAATTATGGAGTATTTTTCAGGCATTGCCGGTGTGTCCATTACATTCGCTGTGATGATGACTATGGCCGTCCTTGCTGTTACCCTCTTTTTCGTCGGGCTTTACTTTAACTTCCGCAAATGGGGTCAGGGCTCTCTTGCATGGGGCATTGAACCGGAAGAAGGTAAGCACGGAATTATCGGCAGTCTCATCGTTTTCGCAAAGGCGTATTGGAAACAGCTTCGGGCATACTCGGTTCATCACGGGCAGAACATTTTAGTAACGATTGTTTTTGACGTTATTTTCTTAAGAAGAACTGCGCGCGCAGACCCGCTTCGCTGGTTTATGCACATGTGTATCATCATCGGCTGGATGGGCCTTTTTACCTTGTCCGGATTGATGTTCGCCGTTGAAATCCCTTACTTGCTCAGCATTTATGGCTTTAAGTTCTCGCTGTCAAGCACACTCATTCCGATTGCGCTCAACATTGACTTTATCAAACCTGAAGTGTTCAGAGAGCACGTGCAGCTTCCGGCTCAGCTTCTCGGCTACTTGCTGCTCCTCGGTATCCTTATTGCAATCGGGCGCAGACTTTTCATCCCGAAAGTCAGGGAAAATACAAACTCTTACGACGCGATTATACTCATCACTTTGCTCGTCATTGTCGTGACCGGTTTTATCGCTCACGCAGGCAGATATATCGCAATCGGAATTACTGACTTTACAGGTTATGACTTCATTTTCTACGATTATCTCTTCTGGACACTTGGAGGTCAGGCGCCTTTCTTAACTTATGTCAGAGAAATCGCGTTAACGCACAGCGTTCTTTCACTTTTCCTCGGTATCGCGTTCATCCCGTACTCTAAGTACATTCACGTGATAACGACTCCGCTTTCAATGATCGTCAACAAAGGAGGCGAACATTAATGGCAAAGAGAGAACCGTCACTCAAAATTAAAAGCATGACAGCTGTTCAGCTCATGGAGCTTGACGCTTGTATGCGCTGCGGCGAGTGCGCTGAATGGTGTCCGACCTACGAAGGTTCCGGATTCAGACCCGGCCTTTCCCCGCGTGATAAAATTTACCGCTGGAAGCGCTACGTTGACAAATCTTACGGCATGAGAGCCTTCTTTTTCGGTCCCAAAGATATTTCGGAAGAAGAATTGATTGAATACAGAGATGACGTTCACGGCTGTACGACATGCGGTATTTGCGCAACTGTCTGTGAAGGCGCCCTCAACACTGTCGAACTTTGGGAAGCCATGCGCGCCGACCTTGTGAAGAGAGGTACGGGTCCTTACGGCAAGCAGGGAGCAATGCCCAAGATCATCAGCGACACTTTCAACTCTTACAACGAGCCGAAGGAAGAACGCTTGTCCTGGATTCCCGCTGATGTTAAAATCGCTGACAGAGCGGACATTCTCTACTTCACGGGCTGTACAGCCGGCATAAAGCAGACGAATCTCGCTGTTTCGACGGCTCGTGTTTTGAACAAACTCGGCATTGAATTCTGTACACTCGGCGATGAGGAAGCCTGCTGCGGTTCTGTTTTGATCAGAACCGGCCAGTATTACAAGGAAGACAATCTTGCCAAGAGACTTGCACAGGCCAACGTGACAAAAATCAGGCAAAAAGGCGTAACGACTGTTCTTTACGCTTGCGCCGGATGTTTCAGAGCCTCTCTCGTTGACTGGCCCAGACTCCTCGGCGAAAAGACGCCTTTTAAGGTGATGCACGTTTCCCAGTTCCTCGCTGAAAAAGTGAAGGCCGGCGAAATTAAGTGGCTGCAGAAGCCTTACGGTGAAGACAAACTCGTTACCTACCACGATTCATGTCACATCGGCCGCCACGTCGGTGTTTATGAAGCGCCGAGACAAGTTCTTCAGAGCATGCCCGGCATGGAGTTCGTTGATATGGAGCGCAGCAGAGCATATCAGAGATGTTGCGGTGCCGGCGGCGGTGTCAAAGCAGGTATGCCCGAACTCGCTCTCGCAACTGCGAAAGCAAGAGTCGGCGATGCGATGGAAGTTCTCTATCCTGAGGGCGAGCAGAAAACAAAGACCAACGTCTTTGCTCAGGCATGCCCGTTCTGTAAGAGAAACCTCTCCGACGGACGCGATGCACTTCTGGCCGAAGAAAACCCGCGCGCAGATATCATCATTGAAGACATTGTTGAAATCAGCGCCCGCGCGCTCGGTTTAAGCAACGTGAAAAATTAAATGATTACAAAATGTGAAACGGCTGATAAAGCCGTTTTATCGTTTTCTTTTTTGACCGGTCCGAAGGAACGGTCAACTCGGAGCGCAGCTCCGAGGAGTTTTTTCTCTTTTTTTTGTTTTTTGCTTCTCTTTTGAGCTGTTGCTGTCTGCCGGATCATCGTCTGTCGCACAGCTGCGCTGCCGCGCGCAAACCCCCTCATTTTTCAAACAAATTTATTAAAAAATGAACGACGGTTTTAAACATAGCAGTGAAGCAGCAAGAAGAGAAACAGAATAAAAAAGATAAAAAGAGCCGACAAAAATAAACTAAAACTGGTAGAAGTGGAACTAAAGAAGAGAATGAGAAGAATTATTTTTTCAATTCTTCTTTGACGGAACTTTTAACACACTTTTTGGTGTCGTTGATTTTCTTGTCAACGGCTCTGTCAATTCCTCTTTCGGTGTCGCGTTTCGTGTTGTTCACTTCACGGTTGATTTTTTGCTCGGCTTTTTGTTCGATTTTTTTGAATAAATTCATATTGAATCACCGATTATTCGATGTATTTAGTATTACTTGAATCTTCTGCTTTTATAAGTCTGATATATTTTATTTTCGATCGAATATATAATCAATGATTACAACGACTGATGAAAATGAAAAAGACATTTAGAAGACTCAAAAAAGTGATAAAAGAAAAATGAAAAAAAGGAATATAAAGACAATTATGCACTGTCTTTGTTGTATTCCTGAATCGATTTAATCGTCATTTCTTTTTCTTTGGCTGCCAAAATCGCCTTTCCTGAAATCTTTGCACTCTGAAGTGTTGTGATGTACGGAACACCGTAGTCAACGGCTGAGCGGCGGATTTTGTCTCCGTCACGGCGCGCTTTTGTCTTCTCTGTCGGCGTGTTGATGACCAAATTGACTTCATTCTTTCTGACGCGGTCAATCACGTTGGGTGTGCCTTCATGGACTTTTAAAACGATATCCATTGAAACACCGTTCTTTTCCATAAATTCAGCCGTTCCTTTTGTTCCGAGCATTTTTAAGCCGGCGGAAGTCATCTCTTTGGCGACTTCAAGCATTTCATCTTTGTCTTTGTCGCGAATCGACATAAAGACCGTTCCTTCAAGCGGCAGGGCGTTGTCTGCAGCCATCTCGGCTTTGTAGAACGCCAAATCATAGCTGTAGTCAATACCCATGACTTCGCCCGTACTCTTCATTTCAGGGCTTAAGAGCGGGTCTGCGCCGGGCAGCTTGTCAAAGGGCAGAATTACTTCTTTAACGGCAACATGTTTAATCTGCGGCTCTTTCTCAGCGGTATAGCCCTGCTCTTTCAAAGACTTGCCGATCATGACTTTTGCGGCGATCTTTGCAAGGGGGATTCCGACTGCTTTTGAAACGAACGGAACGGTTCGGCTGGAGCGCGGATTGGCTTCCAAAACGTAAACTTTGCCGTTCTGCTCAGCCATCTGAATGTTGACCATACCTTTGACGTTTAATCCAAGCGCAATCTTTCGAGTATAGTCTCTGACGATTTCCAAAATCTCTTCGGACAAAGTCTGCGGCGGGATAACACAAGCGGAGTCGCCTGAGTGGATACCTGCTTCTTCAATGTGTTCCATAATCGCGCCGATAAAGACAGTTTCTCCATCGCAGACGGCATCAACATCGATTTCGCGGGCGCCTTCAAGGAAGTCATCAATTAAAATCGGGTGATCTTTCGTGACACGCACCGCTTCTTTGATGTATTTTTCAAGTTCGTCGCGGTCATAAACGATTTCCATCGCGCGGCCGCCGAGAACATAAGACGGGCGAACCAGTGCCGGGTAACCGATTTTTTCGGCGATTTCAAAAGCCTGCTTTGCGGTTGTCGCATATCCGGCTTCCGGCTGTAAAATACCGAGATTCTTCATCAAAATGTTGAATCGCTCACGGTCTTCAGCCATATCCATGTCGCTCGGTTTTGTTCCCAAAATTTTGGTCTTCATGCCGCGTCTCTTCAATTCTTTTTCAAGCGGCATCGCCAAATTCACGGAAGTTTGGCCGCCGAATTGAATGATAACACCGGCCGGATTTTCTTTTTCAATGATATTCATGACATCTTCAAGCGTCACGGGGTCGAAAAAGAGCTTGTCGGAAATATCGTAGTCCGTTGAAACAGTTTCGGGGTTGTTGTTGATAATATGCGTTTCAACCCCTTCTTCACGAAGCGCTTTAACGGCGTGAACGGTACAGTAGTCAAATTCAATGCCCTGGCCGATACGAATCGGGCCGGAACCGAGAATCAGAACCTTTTCTTTGTCGTTGGGAACGGATAAGTTTTCAACGCCGTATTCAGAGTAATAATAAGGCGTAAATGAGTCAAGTTCTTCCGCGCAGGAATCAACCGCTCTGTAGGACGCGATAATATTTTCCCGAACGCGCATATCCGTAACTTCTTCGCGGCTTTTGCCCGTCAATTCGCTGATTCTTTCATCCGTAAAACCGAGCAATTTGGCTTTTTCCAGAATTTCTTTTGTCAGCTTTTCTTCTTTTAAAGTGTTTTCAAACAGGACGAAGTTGCTGATTTTTTCAATAAAGAACGGGTTAATCTTTGTCATGTCACAAATTGCTTCGATTGTATATCCTCTCTTCAGCGCGTGAATGATTGCAAAAATACGTTCGTCCGTCGCTGTTTTTAAGAGGTAGTCAATTTCTTCATCTGTCCATGAGTATTCATCAATGTGCTTCCCGATGTCAAGTCCGCGGATTGCTTTCTGAAGCGCGTCTTCAACCGTTCCACTGATTGCCATGACTTCGCCGGTACTTTTCATTGATGTCGTTAATCTGCGGTCAGCAGTTGTAAATTTGTCAAACGGCCAGCGCGCGGCTTTTGCGACCACGTAATTGATGGTTGGTTCCCAGTTGTCGGAACCGACTTCAACGCCTTTGATAATTTCATCTAATGTTTTGCCGATCGCGATTTTCGCTGTTGTTCGGGCGATCGGAAAACCGGTTGCTTTGGACGCCAAAGCGGAGGATCTTGAAACGCGCGGGTTGACTTCAATGACTCTGTAATCGCTGTTCTTCGGATTGTATGCAAGCTGAACGTTGCAGCCGCCCATAATGTTGAGTGATCTTAAAATGCGGATGGATGCGTCACGAAGCATTTGGATGTCTTCTTTGGGCATGTTTATAATCGGCGCAACGACCATTGATTCACCTGTGTGAACGCCCATCGGGTCAATGTTCTGTATTGAGCAGATGACAATGCATGTGTCGTTTTTGTCGCGCATGACTTCAAATTCGATTTCTTCCCAGCCGAGAATACTTTCTTCAATCAGAAGCTGGTGGATGCGGCTCTTTTTGAAACCTCTTTCGGCGATTTCAAAGAGTTCATCGCGGGTGTATGCAATACCGCCGCCTGCGCCTCCGAGTGTGTATGCGGGGCGGATGACTAAAGGCAGGCCGAATTCTTTAATGCAGTCTTCGACTTCTTCCATTGTTGTGACAGCTCGGCTGCGCGCGACGCGTTCTCCGATCTTTATCATGAGGTCTTTGAAAAGTTCGCGGTCTTCTGTATTTTTAATTGATTCGACTTGTGTTCCGAGAAGCTTGACACCGTATTTTTCAAGAATGCCTTTTTCAGCGAGTTCTGTTGTCATGTTGAGGCCGGTTTGGCCGCCGATGCCTGCAATGATGCTGTCGGGTCTTTCTTTGGCGATGATTCTTTCTAATATTTCAGCCTTAATCGGCTCAACGTAAACGACGTCAGCCGTTTCCGGATCAGTCATGATTGTTGCCGGATTTGAGTTGACCAAAACGACTTCCAATCCTTCTTCTTTCAGAGCGCGGCATGCTTGCGTTCCTGAGAAGTCGAATTCTGCTGCCTGGCCGATTGTAATCGGGCCGGATCCAATTAATAATACTTTTTTTACGTCATTTCGTTTCGGCATTTTAATATCCACCTTTCATTTGTGATAAGTATACAATGCTGTGCTGTTTTTTGCTGCTATATTTTGCTATCATTTCAGCCGCCAATGAATTCAGCTTGTATGATTCTGTCTCTGAGTAGGATTCACTCTTTAAATTTGAATTTGGGACAGAACCTGAAAAGGCGCTGTTTGAAAAGCGGTTCAATGAAAATAAATCAATGAGAAAGAGTGTATTGAGAAAAGATACAAAAGCAGAATAAGAAATGAAAGTTGATAAAGTCAGAAAAACTGTCCGAAAAACAGGTGTTTCCAACGCCTTTTTTTGTATTAAATGTTTATCTTTTTTCATTTTAAGGGTCATGGCTCTTGTCAGTCTCGTTTTCGTTTCTTTTGATTTTTTAAGACTTGCAGCAAAAATCGCGGGTTTATAAGTCTCTAAAGCTTGATTGATTAGCGTTCCAATATATAACTTCTGTGATTGGGCGTTATAATTTGTCTGAAAAAGTCGGCTGAATTTTGAGCGGTCCGGCTCTGCTCAAAATGAAAATCCGTTATAATAAATAGAATTAATTTATAATTCAAATTTTGAAATATATGGCGGTTTAAATTATGGCTCAAAAACGCTTTCATAAATACGGAGTTGAATATAATTGCCCAAAGGCTCAATCGACCGCAAAAGGTATATACGTTCTCACTGTACTTGATTATAACAGTTTTTTAAGCAGATTATTTATCTGCCGATTGATTTTTTATCTGTTTTTGTAAAAAAGTTATTCGAAAGAAGTCGGAAAAGGATAATTCGCCACAAATCATCCTTTTCTCTTTTCACACATTTCTTCCAATTCAAAGATTTTTCGAGTCCGGTTGAGTTAAATAAATATTATAACCCAACGCTGACAATTCATAATATGTTTCAATCAGATATATACTTATCGCAAAATCTAGCCAAAAATAGCAAAACATTTCCGATTTGCTAGGATTTTAAGTCTCTTCTTTTTACCTCTATTATTTCATATCATTTTACAGCAAAAATGTATCAATATTTATTTTCTTGCCTCATTTCTCAGGCCTTTGTACTCTTTGGTGCTGTTTTCTAATCGTAGCAGACATCTGTTAGGGAACCTAGCAAGTCTGCATTAAAATCTATCGTTTTGCTATTTTTAAATAGATCTGTTTGACGATTTCAGTCCTATTTTCTGTCTTCCGGTATTTGTTTTAAGGGCCTCTACCTTTCCTATCTTTTGCTATTCTTGCCTTATCCTCAAACTTCAAATTTTATGCATGTTTATTTGCTAATGGTACGAATCTGTTTGTTCGCAGTGCTTCAAAAGGCAATTTCCTTTGTATCGGCGGCAATTTTTATAGGAAAATCTATAATCTGCACATGGGCTTCCTATGGTTTCTATTCCCCCAATCATTCAGCTATCAAATGCTTTTAATTTGCAGCATTTCGTGATATTTTGATAGATTGATATATTTCAATTCATTGACATCTTACCGAGGCAAATAACAATATATATCAAGATGTAGTAATTTGATAGACTTCTATAACAACGGACTTGTAATTATGGTTGATATTTCCGACTCAAATGGCAGCGGCAAACGCGATGAACTTAATGCCGCCGGTAAAAACGCTAAATCAGATGACAGCATGAAATCAGATGATTGTAAAAAGCAATTGAACGTCAGGATATCTACAGAACTCTATAACAAGTTAGATGAGATTCCTGAGTCAAAGGGTGCCGTCGTTACAAAGGCACTTGAAAAGTATTTATCCGAAGACCGCAGCGATGTCGTTTCACAAGAATATGTTTCCGCCCTGCTGAGGCAGCTTGATATTAAGGACAATCAAATTCATGCTTTGAGCCGCCAGCTCGAAACCAAAGACGAGCAGATAACGGAGCGCGACAACACGACAAAAATGCATATCGCTCAGGTTCAGACATTGATCAACCAAGTTGAGAAGAAAACACTTGAGCTTGAAGATGCGAAAAAGAAGAAATGGTATCAGTTTTGGTAAAACTGTGTTCTCAAATTTTGCTCGCTTCGCTCACAAAATTTCATGACTCTCACAAGAGTACGCGATTCAGACGTTTTTTTGATTGAAAGGTAGAAAAATAAAAAAGCGGTCGTTTCCCGAATGAAACTGCCGCCGATGCTTTTTCAGATTTTTCCGCTTACTTAACAGTATTACTTTCCTTCCTCATTCTCTTCATCCTCTTCTCTTCTATACAAAAAGATAAACAGACCGACGGCCGCTCCAAACAAAAGGATCACCCAATACCATCCGGAAGAACCCCCTTCGGGAGCTGTTCCATTGCCGTTTGAATCATTTTCGGGTGGTGCAGGAGGCGTGATCGTTCCATTATCTGTGCCGTTATCCGGCAAGATGATGGTGGCGTTGCCGGTTCTATTACCGGTTCCGCCACCGCCGCCCGTACTGCCATTTTCCGGCGCCCAT
>JAIRKA010000045.1 GCA_031260345.1 Methanosarcinales archaeon | reverse complement strand
AAGTTTTAAAAGTTATCAAACACATTCAGCAGCTTCAATATGAGAATGAAAAAGAAAAAAAGGAAAATCGCGAAGCTGTACCACCCGAACTCATCTTAGTCGTCAGAGGCGCGCCGATTTTAACGGATGCAACAATGGAAGATGCCAAAGATTTGGAAATGGAAACCATAGCTGATCAAATCATAACAACCGGGTCAAATGCTATCGGTATTATTTTGAATGAAGCGCCGCCCGAAACTTTGGCGGCGATGGAAGAAGCAACTTTGATTATCAGCAAAGGAATGGCAAATTTTGAAAGTCTTTCTGATGAGAAATTTGTCAGGCCGATTGCCTTTTTGCTGCGCACGAAATGCGAGGCTGTTGCTGAAGCGCTTGGAATTGAGGCCGGAAAATCCGTTGCGAAATTGGAAATAGAATAAAGAAGAAATTGCTTAGACAAACCCTTCACGAAACTTCAGTGGCGGAGGATGGCGGTCGGCGCAAAGCAGTGAACTGTCTTCGCTGCCACCGCGCGTGCGAGCTGCTCCGTTTTTCATTTTTAGTATTTTGAAAATTTGCATCACAGTTTTATTTTTGAATTTTTCAATCTCAATCAGAGAATTTCAGAAACTTTTTCTTCCCGAATCGTTGCTCCTCTCAGGTAAGACAGCACCGCTCCGGCCAAACACAAAACGATGCCGATGTAAAATGTCGTTTTCATTGCCATCAGGAAACTCGGCATCGTATCCGCCTGAAGCATTTCAGTGTTGCCGAGGAAAATGGAAATCATAGACATCGCAATTGCCATAGACAACACCATTCCGGTTTGACGCATCACGGAAAGCGAAGCGCTTGCGCTGCTGTATTCTTTTTGGCTGACGCATCCCATTATCGCAGATGTATTCGGGGAAGCAAAGAAAGCAATGCCGATGCCGAGAATCATTTGATAAACGATCAAATGCCAAATTTCAGTTTCACCGTTCAGCGTCGATAAACAAAACAAGCCGAGCGCAAGCAAAAGCATCCCGAAAGTTGAGAGGTAGCGGCTGTCTATACGGTCAGACAGGCGGCCAACAAACGGTGAGAAAGCTGCTTGCAGCAGCGGCTGTGAGAGCAGAATCAGTCCCGCCATCCCGGCTTCAAGGCCTAAGATGCGCTGCAAATACAAGCTGAGAAAAAACGCAACCGAATAAGTTCCGGCATAATTTAAGAACGACGCAAAGTTAGAGCGGGAGAAACGCTTGTTCGTGAAAAACAAATGAATCTGCATAATCGGATGTGTTTGATTTTTGGTATAATAAATGAAAACCGGAAGCGCTGCCAAGCCGATTGCAAGTGATGCAAACGCCCACATTTCCGGCAGGTTGCTGAGTCCGAACAGGACAAAGAAAACGGTGACCATGTAGAGCAATGCGCCTGTTTTGTCAAACCGTTCACCTCTTCCTTCTATGAAATCAGTTTTCAGAGCGCGGTAAACCAATACCATGCTGATGACTGCCAGCGGAATCAACAGCAAATACAAGCTGCGCCAGCCGAAATTCTGCGTCATGAAACCGCCGACAACAGGGCCAAGCGATGATCCGATATAGATAACGGCAACGTTAATCCCAAAAACGGAGCCGCGCTTGGATGCCGGATAAATGGAACTGAGAATCGGAAGCGTTGTACTGAATATGCAGGCCATTGCGATTCCGTCCACGACTCTGAGAAGAATTAAAATGTGAAAAGTCGGCGAGAGCGGCTGAATGATTGCCGAAATTACTGCCAAAGCCATTCCCGTCATAAAAATCTTTTTTCTTCCAACCAGATCAGAGAGGCGTGCCATAGGAACCAAAAATAATACGGATGAAAAAAGGAAGGCGGTTGTCACCCAGCCGAGAGCGTGCGCGCTGACTGAGAAGTCTGCGCCGATTTCGGGAAGCGACAGATTCAGCATGGAGACGCCGAACGGCGTCATAAAAGAAGCAAGAGAAATGCCGATTAAAATCATTCGTTTTTGTTCGGGTGTGAATGACGGCGTTTTGCTGAAGCCGGAACTGTGAGCCGTCGAAGACATTTAAATCAAACCTGAATAAAGCCGAACCGAATAAAATCAAACCTGAAATATAAAATAATAAATAAAAAGAAGAGGACGAACCGTTATAAAGGGTTTGTGCCTCTGCGTCAGCTGAAATTTACTGTGTCAGTTAAAGTCAGATCTTTTCAAAAACATGGATAAAAGGAGAATGATGAAAACGATGAAGCCGCCTGTAATCAGCGCTAAGATCACTGTTTGATCAAAGTTGAAAATGGAATCAATGTCTGTCATTTGAATATAAGCGAACATGGCCGCCAAAAACGCAATCAGCAATACCGATACAAAGAATGAAACTTTTTCGGCAGTTGTCAGCGGTTCAACCGTTTTACTCGGCTTGTATTTTTCCGAGTTGGATGAAGCCTTGGATGCTTTGTTCTTTTTTTCATTCCAATCTTTTTTCACGGAAAAGGACGGCTTTTTCTTTTTCGGGGCCGTTTCATCTTCGTCATCATCATCTTTGACAAGCTGCGCGCGATTCGGAACGGTCGGTATCATCGGACCTTCCGGACGGTAAACATCGCCTGCGGGATTGTTTGACAGACGCGTGCCGGACAAATCTCCCGATTCGGAAAGCGTGGATATACGGGCTTTGTCGGAGCCGACGGAGAGTTTAAATCCTTTTTTCTGTGCGCCGTAACCGGTCACGACATAAAACATGCCTTCCGCAGTCGGCTTGGCGTTGTAAGGAATACGGATAACAATTCTGGCATAATCATTGTTTTGAATATGATGCTTGCTCGGAACCATTATGAGATAATCGCGAATGGAATCCTCAGGCAAAAAAGTGATATAAGTCGGCGCGGCGAAGTTTTTGATGAAAATCTGAAATTCACGGTCTTCACCTCTGTAAAGCGGAACTTCAACTTCATTGTATTTGAATTCAATCGAGTCTAAAGATTGGCGCCCGATGTAGATGTCCTGAAGCACTTCTTTCATTAAATCTCTCCGGATGAAAATGTGTGTTAATATGAATTATGAACCGTAAATTAAATCTTTTAATTTTAAATCTGAATTGAGTTTTGGATCATTAATTGGATTGTAGAATTGGATGATATTTATTATTATACCTTTATGAGTTAATAAAATTATTCATAGGCGCTTCGTAATTTTTTTGTCAGAATTCATCTCGAAGTTCCGGCGGCAGCATGTTGGCAATTTTGTTTTCAATCGGATAATAAATATCGCATTTGCCGCAGTATAAATTTCCCGAGATGATTTCCATTTCGTTTTCCGTTTCGGGTTTTGCCGTTAATTTTCCGCGGCAAACCGGACAAACCAATATGGAAAGCGTTTCTTTTTTCATAAAGATCAAACGGTAAAGCTAAATCAATCTATTGATTTCAGCGATTTTGAATTTATCAATTGAGATTAAATAATTGCAGTTAAGTGTTTGTGCCCGCTTCTGCGGCGGCATATTCTGCAACTTCGCTTACATATGCCGTTGCGTATGTTACCGCTTCGCCTGCGTATGCCGCTGCATATGTTGCTACTTCGCCTGCATATGCTGTTGCATATGTTGCTGCTTCGCCTGCGTATACTGCTGCATATGTTGCTGCTTCGCTTGCGTATACTGCGGCTGCTTCGCCTGCGGCCGTGGCGGCGTACGTTGCCGCGGCTGCATTTGCTGCAGCTACCGTTGAACTCAGCGGCTCAATGAATTCCGAAAGCAGATTTCTCAGCAAATTCGTTACAAAGCTTTCGACTCCGGCCAAAATCATGCCAACTGCGATTGCCGCTAAAAGCAGTCCGAGAAGGCGGGTAATCACAAGCATTCCTGTATAGCTGAGACGCCGGCTGATTGCTTCAGAGGAGCGGAACATGAGATAAGCGATTGCATAAACGAGAGCGATTGCAACCAGTACGGCAAGAACATCTCCTATCGTCAGGCCGCCGGTTAAAACAATGACCGTTGAGATCGTTCCCGGCCCGCAGAGAAGCGGCGTTGCAATCGGAAAAACCCAAAAGTCTTTGTCAACCGAATCGCTCACCTCCGTTGAAGAAACAACCGAATTCACTTTTGCCGTCATCATCTTAAAGCCGACAGAAAGCAAAATCATACCTCCGGCAATGCGGAGCATGTCAATGCTGATGTTGAATATGCTTAAAACAAGTGATCCCGCAACTGCAAAGAACATCGCCATTGCCATTGCCAGAAGAACAGATTTTTTAGCGTACATGTTTTTGGTTTTTTGCGGATAACCACTGGACATGGACATAAACGTAAACAAACCGCTGATCGGATTGACGATGACAAAAATAGAGACAAAAGCGATAATAAAAGTTGTCAAGTCCATTTTTTGTCACCTCTTCGAAATATTCAAAATCAAAAATAAAATCGTGTATAAAAAATAAAATCGTACTTATGTGCTTTAGAAGAGTGTTTGGAGATATATAAAAGTAAAGGTCGGCGCATATTTTACTTAAGCCTGAAAAGAAGTCAGCCAAAAATTAAGAAAAGAGGGTGCCCGACTTATAAATTGACCGGGCAGGAACACATTGCAATGAGCGCTTCTTCGCCGGAGCGTGAGCCGCGGGCGATAAGAACATCATTTTCTTGAATCGTTATCTTTCCGCTAACGAAATAAATCCAGCGTTTTTCTCTTTTGATTGCCAAAATATGAATGCCGGTTTCGGTTTCCAAACGAAGTTCCCTCAGCGTTTTTCCGATAATCGGCGAACAGTCGGCGACTTCAACTTTAATGATGACTTCATCCGATTCGCGGACGGCCAAAGCGATAATCGGGTGGAGTTCAATTTCACGAACAACAGGGTCGGCAATATCTGATGCCGCATTTGAGATCTTTTCAGACGCGCTTGCAAAGATGAGCAGGCTTTTGTAATCTGCCAGATCTTCATCTTCACCGGCAGAAGCCGCCGCTTCCAAAACCAGATCTTGAACTTCATATTTCCTTTTATTCAAATGCTGCTCAATCGCCTGAACTTCATGCGCGATGTCTTTGTTGTTTAAAAGAAGCGCGGAATAAGCCAAACCGACTGCGAGTTCGCACATATTTTTCATTTCAACGATGATGTCAATGGAGCGGTCAAACTCGGCAGGTTCGTTGTAATCGATGACTTTTCTCGGCGTATAAATTTTATTCGTTGCTTTTTGGAAGAAAATCGGAACGCCTTCATCATGGCCGCGGGCGATTAAAACGTCATCTTGACGGAGACGCGTTTCGCTGTTCGGCGCGTAAATCCATTCGGAATTGCGGCGAATTGCGATAACCCACATTCCCGTTTCGACATCTAAGTCCAAGCCACCGATTGTTTGTCCGACCATTTCCGATTCTTCATTCAGACGGACTTTGACGATTGTTTCGTTTGCGTTTCTGAGCGCGACTTTCAATCTGTCTGGAATAGAAATGTCCATCAAAACGCATTTTGAAATTTCCATTGCAGCGTTTGCAATGT
>JAIRKA010000010.1 GCA_031260345.1 Methanosarcinales archaeon | reverse complement strand
ATGGGTTCAAAAATACAAGCCGGATAAAATCAATATTTCCAAATATTCTCCGCGCCCGGGGACGAAAGCATTTTCACTCCGCAATTTGGATTCGAGAATTTTGACCGTGCGCTCACGTGAATTAACGGACGTGGCGGACAAGCTGAAGCTTGAACAAAAGAATCAGAGAATCGGTCAAATCGAAGATGTCTTTATTTCAAAATACGGTAAAGAAAGCGGTGTTTTGGCGAGAACGGCAGACTATAAACCCGTTGTTTTAAATGAAGAAGGATTAAAGCCGGGGATGACTGCCAAAATCAGAATCACAGAGGCGACATCCGGCTATTTTATCGGCGAATTAATTGAGCTTCTTTAATCGCAAATTCTTGAATGAAGCGAACAGTTTTTACAGCTGCCGCCGTGCGCGAGCCGCTCCGCTTTTCGTCAAATATTACAACCAACCAATCGTTTTTATCTTTTTATCTTCACGATTCTTCCGTCAACTTCCAATTTCCCGTCAACGAAAAGTTTGACAGCTTCGCGGTAAGCTTTATTTTCTTCAACAAGAAGGCGCTCCGTCAACGTTTCGACAGTATCGCTTTCCAAAATCGGAACAGTTTTCTGCAAAATAACCGGACCGGCATCTAAATCCGGTTCAACAAAATGAACAGTACAGCCCGTCATTTTAACGCCATATTCAATCGCTTGTTTTTGGGCATTCAGTCCTTTAAACGACGGGAGAAGAGACGGATGAATGTTGATCATTTTGTTTTTAAATTCATTGATGAGTTCATCGCTGATAATTCTCATATAACCTGCTAAAAGAACAAGATCGGTTCCTTTTTCTTTCAATATTTCAAGCACTTTTTGATCGTATTCCTGCCTGGATGAGAAATCGGCGGGGTTGACGAAAATGCCGGCAATTCCGTGTTTCTCGGCGCGCTGCAAAGCGTAAGCTTCCTTTTTGTCACTGATGACGCAGGCAATCTCTGCATTTCGGATTTCACCATTTTCAATCGCGTCAATTACGGATTGCAGGTTTGTTCCTCTGCCGGATACGAGAACTGAAATTTTAACTGTCATTTATACCATCTGTTCTTGAATAAAGTTTCATAAGGCGTGTCATTATATTAAAAATTCCCTCTTCAAATCATTGAAACTTGAAGAAAAGAATAAAAACAGGTCCGTCTTTAATCTACTTGTTCGTGCTTTTAAGCTAAACACAGCTTTAAGTTATAACGCGGTTATTCTTAGACACAATTAAAACACAGCGATGTGATTTTTGATGACGCACAGAATTTATTATTTTTCAGGAACCGGCAATTCTTTATGGGCTGCCCGAAAAATTCAGGAGTCTTTACTCGATGCTGAATTGATCCCGATTACAAAAGAAATGCCTGCTGAGCTGACGGCTCAGACATCTGAAAATCTGCAAATGCCCGAGTCGATCGGCCTTGTCTTTCCGGTTTATATGTTTAAGCCGCCCCGAATTGTTCTTGAATTTATTCAAAAAATGCCGAAATCAAATTATATTTATGCTGTCGCTACATGCGGCAACAGCCCGGGAAAGACGCTTTCTGTCGTCAAAAACAGTTTGCTCGAAAACGGAAACACGCTTTCCGCAGGCTATATCGTTTCGCTCGTTTCAAATTTTATCGTTCTGCCGAAAACGAAATCCGACTCCTACGTCGAAAAAGCATTCAAAAAAGCGGAGTCAAAAACACAAGAGATCGCGATGAATGTTCAAAAAAAGACATCTCACTTTGATAAAGAAATGCCGGGCGTCATCGTCAAACCCGTTTCATGGCTTCTCTTTAATCCCGCATACAAGAGAATTCCCGTTTTGGGCAAGTTCTTTTCCGTTAATGATAAATGTAATCACTGCGGTATTTGCCGTGACGTTTGCCCCGTCCAAAACATCAAAATGACAGCTGCCAAACCCGTTTTTCTTCACGAATGCGAAATGTGTTTTTCCTGTATCAGCTGGTGCCCGCAAAAAGCAATTAATTGGACGCCGCTTACGAAATACCGCAAAAGATACAAATGTAAAGGCATTTCTAAGAACGACATTGTCGCTGACAGATACTACAAAAATAAATGATACAAAATGAAAGAAGACTCTGTTTCATCCGACGGCAGCGCGTCTGTCATTCGTTATGCTTTTCGTATTCACAAAGAGTATGGTGAGCCTGCCCGCCGCATATTGGACGAAGCAGCGTTTCTCGATCATTCATGTAAACCGTTTGCCGATGATCTTTATCTTTATCTTCCGCTTCTCTGCTATCCCGAAAAAGAAGAGCGTTTGGCAATTCGAAACCTTTTGGAGCCTTTACTAAAGCAGCTTCCGCGCCCGAAAGAGAAAGCGGAATTTCTCAGCGGGTACGTCAAAGACATTTCTTTTAAAGTTCAAAGGAAAGCGCCGACGGTTCCCGATCTCTTAGGCTTTTCCGTCGCTTATGAAATTATCGGCGATATTGCCGTTTTAGATGATAAAGTCGCTGACAGTCACGAAAAGGAATGCGGCGGATGTGACGAAGAAATTTCGAAAATTGCCGACGCGATTTTAACGGCTCATCCCTCCGTCAAAACCGTTTTATTTTCCAAAGGCCCGATTTCGGGGGAATTCAGGACGCGCGATTTGGAATTCGTTGCGGGAATCAATAAAACGGAAACGATTCACAAAGAATACGGCTGCAAATACAAAGTGGATTTAGGGCGTGCTTATTTTACGCCGCGCCTTTCCACCGAACGTCACAGAATCGCGGAACAGATCCAGGCCAAAGACACTGTCATTGACATGTTTGCAGGTGTCGGCCCTTACAGCATCTTAATTGCGAAGCAGGCCAAACCCGTTCAAATCATCGCCAACGATAAAAATGATGCGGCTGCCGAGCTGCTGAAAGAAAATATTGTCCTTAACAAAGTCAAAAACATAACGGTTTTGAATGAAGACGCGGCCGCGCTTTCCGAAATGTATCCAAAAGTCGGAGATCATGTTATTATGAATCTGCCGCACAACGCCTGTGATTTTTTGGATACGGCCGTTTCAATCTGCAAAAAAGGCGGTGTCATTCACTATTATGCTATGACATCGGATGATGATCTGTTCGACGGCTCCATTGAAATGATTCGAAAAGCGGCGGAAAAACAAGGAAGAGAAATTAAAGTTCTTGAAAAAAGGAATGTCCGTTCTTACGCGCCGCATCAGTATAATATTTGCTTAGATGTGAAACTTGAATAAAAAAGGAGCGAGCCACTCCTTTTTCCATTTTAGTGCTTTGAAATCGAATCACATTTTTTTCTGTTTTTCAAAAATGAAAATTTTGTAAAACAGAAAAAATGTTTTTCGCTTAAATCCACTTCTTTTTTCTGAAAAACAGCAGCATTGTGAGGGAAATCAGCGTCATCCCGCCGAGGGTAATAAAGTAACCGTATTCCCAATCCAGTTCCGGCATGTTGCCGAAGTTCATGCCGTATACGCCAGCAATAAACGTCAGCGGAATAAATATTGTTGCAATGATGGTTAAAACCCGCATCGTGTCATTTAATTTGTTGGAAACGCCGGATGTGTACAAATCGTAAATGCCTGACATAATTTCATGATTCGTTTCAATGGATTCCATTATTCGAATGGCATGTTCAAACACATGATGGAAAAGAGGGCGCATCTGCTTTTTAATCAGTCTTGAATCGCAGTTTTCCATCTCTTCCGCAATTGCCATTGTCGGCCAAACAACTTTTTTAAACACTGATAATTGCTGGCGCAGAGTGGTAATTTCTGCAACCGCCTCTTTTTCAGGGTTCGTAATAATTCGTTTTTCAATATCGCTCATCCATTCTTCAAAAGATTCAACAACATAGAAATAATGGTCAACGACCATGTCAATTAAAGCGTATGTTAAGTAATCCGTGCCCAGTCTCCGAATCCTTCTTCCTTCTTTGATTCTGTCAATAATCGGCTTGAAAATTCGAGGGTTATCTTCACAGAATACCAAAACAACTTTTTCAAAAGTGAAGATGCTGATTTGATTATCTTTGATTGCTTTGATTTTTTCATCAAAATGTATTTGTTTCAAAATCGTAAGCAAATAATTATCGTGCTCTTGCATTTTTGAGCGCTGTTCCATGTCAAGTATAACTTCTAAAATCAACGGATTAAGATGAAATATTTCTCCGATTCTGCGGACACTTTCAACATCCCATAAGCCGGAAATTTGAATCCACGTAATCTTGCCATGCAAATCAAGTTCAGTGAGCTCATCAGGATTTTCAATTCTCATTTCACAATAACCGGCTTCATTGTATTGAATCATACGAATAGTACTTTTTTCTCTGAGCTTTTCCTCATCTTTTCCATCGCGGTCGATGTAAACCAAAGTTCCCGGCGGCAATCCTGCTTTATCGGATTCTTTGGCAACAGGTGTTTCCTGCAGGAGACATTGATTTATTAGAGAGACTTTTTCATCTTGATTCGTTATTGTTTCTTCCGGCATTTTCTTTTTTCCCAATATCTATTTATCCGTCAGATGATTTTCAGGATTTCTTGGTTTACTTATCATTTATCTTCCATATATATTTGTCCTCATTTTCTATAACATGCGGTTCTTTGCTGTTTGAGTTTTGAAGCGTTTTATGATTTGTTCGGATTGGCTGCAGCTTTCGGGTCTTTGATATACATTATTTATTCAGCGGGATTGTTCATTTCATTCATCAGTTCGTGAACATTCAACCCGAAAATTTATGAATAAAACAAACCATCACTATACAAAACACTGTACGAAATGCAAAAAGAGCGACAATATGGTCAATTATCAGTCTATGCCCGAATCGGAAAAAGTCCGGCATTTGAAAAAGCACGCCGACTCAGCAGCGCGCTTCATTAAGCAGCACTCTCATGTGTGTCTGGTCACGCACAACGATTCGGACGGACTGACAAGTGCCGCCATCATGATTCAGGCGTTTAGACGTGAAGGAATTACTTATTACCACAAAATCTTTCCGAAATTAGACGCTTCAACCGTTTCTGTTTTAGCATCATCTTTCCCCGAAGATTTTTTAATTATTTTCTGTGACATCGGAAGCGGTCAATCCGAATTCTTATCTGAACTGCCGAATCCGATTGTCATTTTAGACCATCATGTTCCCGTCGGAAAAACGCCGGCAAAAGTCGTCGTCAATCCGATGAATGTCGGGTTGGAGGGCTCTTATACAATTTCGGGTGCGGGCGTTTCGTATTTGACGGCGCGGGCAATGCGAGATGAAAATGTTGATTTGTCTTCGCTTGCCGTTGCGGGAATGATCGGTGACCGTCAGCTGATGGTCGCGGCAAACGCCGACATTTTGGAACAGGCAAAAGCAGCAGGGGTTGTCGTCAGCCGCCGCGGCTTAAAAGTCGGTGACGGTCCTTTGTTTGATGTTTTCATGCGGACGACTGAGCCGTATTTGGATATTACCGGAAAGCCCGATGAAATCCGTTCGTTTTTGGCGGAATTGAACTTGGATGAAAACAAAAACATTCATGATTTGGCGGATGATGAAATGGCTCGTTTGTGCGATGCCGTTTTAAGCAAGCTTGAACCGCTTGACAGCCCCGATGCGGTTGAAGCGGCCGTCGGTGATATTTATTATCTCAAAAATCAATTGGTTGAAAACGTTTTTGACTTGGCCGGAATCTTGGACAGCTGCAGCAAAGAAGAGGACTTTGAAGCGGCGATGGCTCTTTGTTTGGGCGACGAGTCCGTCATAAACAAGTGTTTTGACAACTATTACGCAGTTCAGGAAACACTCGTGAAAAATTTGGCTTTGATTTTGCCGACAGCGCGCTCCCTTTCAAATGTTTCTTATATCTGCGGCAAAGATTTGCATTCCGCCGGACACATTTCAACGACTTACATCCGATACGCCGACCCGAGCAAGCCGTTTGTCTGTTTGAATGAATATGAAGGCGTTACTCGAATTTCCGCCCGCGGAACACGCCGTTTAATCAAACAGGGCTTGGATTTATCCGTTTCAATTAAAGCGGCGGCGGAGAGTGTCGGCGGCACCGGCGGCGGACACAATATTGCATCCGGCGGTCTTCTGCCTCCCGGAAGGGAAACTGCCGAAGCCTTTATGAATAAATTAAATGAACTCATCGGCGCTCAGCTTTCAGGTCATTCAAAAAGGAAAGGCTCTGCTGTTCACATAACGGGGGCGATTCGTTTTATTGATGAATCGGATGATGAAAAATCAGACCGTGTTTCAAAAAAATTAGTGACCTCTCTTGAGCCCGACAACCTTTACGGTACAAAAACAACGATATTTGACGGCTTTGCTGAAATTTCAATGACGTCTGATAAAATCGGATCTCTTTTGGCAACGACAGACGATTTGCTGATGAATGCTGACGGCGCGGTCCGCGTGAAAAAAGCTTCTCAAGAAAAAAATAAATAAGGTCAGAGAAGAACATTTTTTTTCTTCAAACCAGACTCTCGTAATATCCTTTTCTTTTTTCCTCTTCTTTTTTGACGGAGACAATCAACTTTTTCTTGGTGACCGGCTCAAGCCGCTTCCATTCAATAACAGCGTCTTCCTCAAAAACGAAATCTTCGGCGCGTTTATCGATGAGCTTGCCGTTCACTTCGTAAAGATAGAAGCCTTCTTCGCCATCGGCAGCGACAATGAAATCTTTTCCGTCAATATTTTTGACTTCAACCACAGAAACGCTTTTGAACGCTTCCATTAAAGTTGTTCCTTTGTCAACTTCAAGCCGCTTAACAGGTGCAAACGGATCAAAGGCGCCGGTGAAATTCTTTTTCCTTAAGGAGAAAACGTGGGTTTTGCCGTATATTTTTCTGTCAATTAAATCGGCATCTTCCAGAACTTTAATGTGCTTTGAAGCAACAGGAACGGAAATTTCCAGGCTGCGCGCAATCGCCGAAATATGCATATCTTCTTCCGCCAAAAGCTGAAGAATTTTTTGGCGCATTTGACTGGAAACCGCTGCAAACATTTGAGTGCTTTCCGTTTGCGTTTCCTCTTTCGGAGCGCGTCCGCTCTTTTTCGCGTTTTTAACAGTTCCTTTTGATGAAGTCGATTTTGTCACCATTTTAAATCCCTCGCTGAAAGAGACAAAGAGATAAGTTTTATAGAATAATGATTTGAATAATAGTAATTGAATTTGCAATTTACCTATCTAATCTTATTGGCTAAGATATATAAATCTAACATTTCAATTTCCATAACAATTTCAAACATCCCGGCTTTAATAACTCAAAGCGGCGGGGAGTGGAAGAATATGATTTCTGAGCGAAAAACCAAACTGCCAAAGGCGGCATTCATATTACCGGCAATATTGATTGTTCTTCTTCTGCTGACATCTTGTGCTGCGGCAAAGTCTTATTCGTTTGACAAAATTACGGCAGACATTACCGTTGACGAAAACGGTGTCACGCATGTCACAAATCGGCTGCATTACAATTTCGTCACAAGTCCCGGAGACCAATTTCGGGAAGTTTTTTATGTCGTGATTTTAACTGAAAATGTATCCATTCACAATATAACGGGCCATTTGGAAGGATATGAAAATTCAACTTTCAGATATACTCGGATTCCTGCGGGCTATGAGCTGACAGCAAGTTTGCCGCAGCCGAATCCCGAAAAAGCCGTATTTGTCTTTTCATACGAATATCACGGCGGCATTATCGTTTACAAT
>JAIRKA010000111.1 GCA_031260345.1 Methanosarcinales archaeon | reverse complement strand
CGGGCGGTGCGGCAGGGGTTGCCGCGCACAAAGTCTGCCAAAACGATGAATTTTTCACCGAGCTGTGCATCGCAAGCCGCAGGAAAAGCAAATGCGATGAAATTAAAGCCGCGATTGAAGCACAAGGCACGAAAGTAAAAATCACCACGGCGCAGGTGGACGCGGAAAACGTTTCGGAGCTTACAGCGCTCATCCGCGCGGAAAAGCCGGAGCTCGTACTCCATTTGGCGCTTCCGTATCAAAATCTGACAATTATGGATGCCTGCCTTGAGGCCGGAGTCCATTACGTTGATACCGCAAACTACGAACCGCTTGACACCGCCAAATTTGAATATAAATGGCAGTGGGATTACCGCGAGCGCTTCGAGAAAGCCGGATTGACAGCGCTCCTCGGCAGCGGCTTTGATCCGGGCGTTACGAGCGTGTTTTCCGCATACGCTTTGAAGCATCACTTTGACGAGATTCATTACATCGACATCCTCGACGCGAACGCGGGCGATCACGGCTACCCTTTTGCCACGAACTTCAATCCCGAAATCAACATCCGTGAAGTGAGCGCTGACGGCAGTTACTGGGAAGAAGGCAAGTGGGTCAAAACAAAGCCGATGGAAATCATGCGCGTTTACGACTTCCCTGAAATCGGCGAGAAAGACATGTATCTGCTCCACCACGAGGAGCTTGAGTCCTTAGCACTCCACATCAAAGGGATTCGCCGCATCCGCTTCTTCATGACTTTCGGGCAAAGCTACCTGATGCATCTGAAATGCCTTGTAAATGTGGGAATGACCTCTATTAAGCCGATTGAATACGAGGGCAAGCAGATTGTCCCGCTTCAATTCCTCAAAGCAGTATTGCCCGATCCCTCTTCGCTCGGGCCCCGCACCGTCGGGAAAACAAATATCGGCTGCATTTTCCGCGGCGTCAAAGACGGCAAAGAAAAAACCTACTACCTCTATAACGTCTGCGACCATCAGGAATGCTACCAAGAGGTCGGCTCGCAGGCGATTTCCTACACTACAGGAGTGCCCGCGATGATCGGCGCGATGATGGTGATGAGCGGGAAATGGAAGCGTCCGGGCGTGTTCAATATGGAGGAGTTTGACCCCGACCCGTTCATGGATGCGCTCAACGAGTGGGGCTTGCCGTGGCAGGAATGCTTTGACCCGAAATTAGTGGACTAAAATGAAACAGGTGACTCGAGATGAATCCGCCTTTTTCCGTACACGATGTCGAGACACCCGCATACGTTACCGACCGCGGGCTGCTCACGCGCAACCTCGAAATCCTGCGTGACGTGAAAAACCGCGCAGGCTGCAAGATTCTTCTCGCACAGAAGGCTTTTTCGATGTTCCGGTTCTATCCGCTGATCGGAGAATATCTCGACGGTACATGTTCCAGCGGCCTTTACGAAGCAAAACTCGGAAGGGAGTATATGAACGGTGAAGTGCATGTCTTTTCCGCCGCGTATCGCCCGCATGAATTTGCAGAGGTCGCGGAGACATGTGATTACGTGCTGTTCAATTCCATCGCTCAGTGGGAGCAGTATGGCAGAGAAGCGCTGGAAGCCGGATGCTCATGCGGGCTTCGCATCAATCCGGAATGTTCCACGCAGGATTTCGCAATCTACGACCCGTGTTCTCCCGGATCAAGGCTTGGCGTAACGGTCGCGGAGATGCCGGAAAAACTTCCCGAGGGGATCAGCGGTCTGCACTTTCACACGCTTTGTCAGCAGGGTTCTGATGCGCTTGAGCGTACCCTTGACGCGGTGGAAGCCAAATTCGGTAAATATCTGCACGAAATCAAATGGCTCAATTTCGGCGGCGGTCATCATATCACAAGAGAGGGCTACGACATTGAACGCCTCATCGCATGTGTGAAGCGCATGAAAGAGCGCTACGGTGTGGAAGTTTATCTCGAGCCGGGAGAGGCTGTCGCGCTGAACGCGGGCTTTCTCGTCGCAAGCGTGCTTGACATCACTCAAAATGGAGACGTTACAAACGTGATATTAGACGCTTCTGCGGCTTGCCATATGCCGGATGTGATTGAGATGCCTTATCGCCCGCCCGTCCTGAATTCGGGCAAAGCGGGGGAAAAAGCGTATACTTACAGGTTTGGCGGAGCGACTTGTCTTGCAGGAGATATCATCGGCGATTACTCTTTTGACAGCCCGTTATCCATCGGCGACCGTGTTGTTTTTGTCGACATGGCTATTTACACGATGGTGAAAAATAATACATTCAACGGAATGGAACTTCCCGCAATCTACGCGTCTGATGCGGGAGCGGTACAGCTCGTGCGCGAATTCGGCTACGAAGATTTCAAGAATCGGCTGTCATAAGGATAAACGAAGAAAGTCATGAGAGTGGAGAAGGTCATGAAGGATTTTTTCCGTTACACGTCGGTTGAGCTTGAATATTTAAAGCGCAAAGACAAAAAGCTCGCGGCGGCGATAGGCTGTATCGGCATGATTGAGCGCGAGATCGACAGAGATGTGTTCACCTCGCTGATAAGCTCAATTGTTTCGCAGCAGATTTCAAGCAAAGCGGCTCAGACTGTAGGAGACAGGCTTCTCGTTCTTTGCGGGGAGATGACACCTGAGAATATCTGCGCTGCTGATATCACCGACATCCAAAAATGCGGGATGTCTATGAAGAAGGCGGGATACATCAAAGCGGCGGGAGGGGCTGTATACAGCGGCAGTCTGAATCTCGCGGCGCTTGAAAACATGCCCGATGATGAAGTCATTAAGCAACTGTCTGCGCTTCCCGGAATCGGTGTGTGGACGGCTGAAATGTTGCTCATTTTCTCACTTGAGCGCAAAGATATCTTAAGCTTCGGCGACCTTGCGATTCGGCGCGGCATGTGCGTCCTTTACGGCCACCGGGAGCTTACAAAAGAACAATTTCTGCGCTATAAGAAACGCTACTCGCCATATGGCAGCATCGCAAGCCTTTATTTGTGGGAGTTATCACATTAGATAAAATAAGCGTGAACTTGACAAAGTGAGAAAAGGGGAATTTTTATAAACCGTAAGAACTTCACACCACTTTCTTCGAGAAATAATCGAATTATTTAATTAATCATTTGAATTATCAATAGAATTTATCAAACAATTTTGAGGAATCATAAAATGAGCCAAGACACAAAACCGATGATTGTCACTTGCGGGCTTCCGTACGCAAACGGAATGGCACATCTCGGTCACATGCGCACTTACGTGCCGGCGGATATTTACGTCCGCTCCCAAAGGAAACAGGGACGTGACGTTGTCTTCATTTGCGGCTCCGACACGCACGGAACACCTGTTGTCGTCAACGCCGAAAAAGAAGGCGTCACCCCGAAAGAACTTGTGACGATCTATCACAAACACTTCCTTGACATTTTCACGCGCATGGGCGTTCACTTTGATGCTTATGGAACAACGGATGACGAAGAAAATCATATTCGAACGACGGAGATTGTTCAAAAATTAATCGACAACGACTACGTTTACGCTAAAAATATTGACATCGCTTACTGCCCGCACTGTGATCGTTTTCTGCCGGACAGGTATGTTGAAGGCATCTGTCCGCACTGTGAAGCAGTCGCGCGCGGTGATGAATGTGACCAGGGCTGCAAAAAGCCGCTTTATCCGGGAGAACTCATTGACCCGAGATGCACTGTCTGTAAGAATCAGGCGGAATACAGAAGTCAGGAACATTATTTCTTCAAACTCTCCGAATTTGACGGTTTCTTAAAAGAATATTTGGAAGCGCTCAAAGGAACGGACAACGCTGTCAACTACTCTAAAGGCTGGGTCACTCAGGGACTTGAAGACTGGTGCATTACCAGAAACATGGACTGGGGCGTTAAGTTTCCGGGAGTGGAGGGGCTTGTCATCTACGTTTGGGTGGATGCGCCGATCGGCTACATCGCGTTTACCGAAGAATGGGCAAAAGCGAATAATGATTCATGGGAAAAGTTCTGGAAAGCAAATGTGAGCGCAAACGCGGGCGGAACGCTTGCCGCGCAAAATTCCGAAATCGTTCACTTTATCGGCGGCGACATTGTTTATCATCACTGTATTTTCTGGCCGGCAATGCTCAAAGGCGCGGGGTATTCCCTGCCGACGGATGTCGTGGCTTCGGGAATGGTCAAGATTGAAGACAAAAAGTTTTCAAAAAGCCGCGGCTATGTTGTTTGGGTCAGCGAGGACTATTTGGATCAGGGATTCCATCCTGACTTGCTTCGCTACTACTTATCAAGCTACACATCTCATACAAAAGAATTGAATTTCGGCTGGGAGATGCTTCAGGAAAAAATAAATTCTGAGCTTGTTGCTGTTTTAGGCAATTTGTTCTATCGTTCACTTCTGTTTGCGTCCAAAAACTTTGGCGAGATTCCGACCGGGACGGCTGACCCTGAGATTTTGGAAAGGATTAAGCAAACAACGGCTGAGGCAATTCAAGCGCTTGAAGAATATGAATTCAAAAAGTATTCCGATACTGTTATGGAACTCGCTTCTTACGCCAACACTTATTTCCAATCTCATGAACCGTGGGCTTTGATTAAAACCGACAAGGGGAAGTGCGGCGAAGTTGTTTACAACAGTCTTCAGCTTGTCAAAGCGCTGACCATTCTCTTTGAGCCGGTAACGCCCGGCAAAATGCAGGAAGCTTGGGAGCAGCTCGGCCTTTCCGGCAATGTTTCCGATGTGCTTTATGAAGAGGCGCTCGTGCCGCTCGTTTCCGGAAGAAAGCTTGGAAATCCGGAAATTTTGTTTACAAAGTTGGAAGACGATAAGATTGCCGAGATGGATGAAATCGCTAAAAAGCGTGTCCATTTGGCGCTGAAAGAAGCCGGCTTGGTTCCGAATGAAGAGAAATTGGTTGAGGATGCCAAAAGCAAGAAAGAGAAAGCGTCAAAATCATGTGCCGCAGGTGAAAAAATGAGTGAAAACAAAGCTGATAGCAAAGACAATAAAACTGAAAAACACGGAAATGAACCGGAATTATTGCCTGAGATTACGATTGATGATTTCTTTAAAGCGCAGATTAAAGTCGGAAAAATCCTTTCCGCCGAGACCATTGAAAAGTCAACAAAGCTTTACAAGATTATGGTGGATGTCGGCGAGCTCGAGCCCCGCCAAATCGTTTCGGGAATCCGCGCGTATTATGAAATGGACGAGCTTGTCGGCAAAACCGTTTGTGTTATCGTGAATTTGAAAGCGGCAAAGTTGTGCGGCGTTCAGTCGCAGGGTATGATTTTAGCGGCTGATGACGGCAACGGTAAAGTCTGCCTTTTAATGCCGGATCAAGAGCTTGAACCGGGATCAGATGTTTGCTGATTGAAAGAATGAAGTGGTTTTGTTTCATTTCTTTCCATCTCTTTTTTTGCTTTTTATTCCTTACACTCTGTTTTTTTGTTTATTGATAAACCTAAACATCGGCTTTGATTGAATTGATGGAAACCCGAACGCCCGTTAAAACACTAAAAATAAAAACGTATTAGATTTGAATGAAAAAAAGGCGTTCACAATTTTTCGAATATTGAAAAGAAAGATGATGTTTCATTTTGATTGAATTTAAAACGAAAAGCTCGCGTACGACCGCTAATTTTCGTTTTTGAGTTGAGCGAAGCGAAATGAAAAAACGGAAATTAGCGGATTCTTACCCCAAAAGAAAAAAATGCTACTTTAAAATCTTTCTTTTATTATTGAATTAAAAGTGTTTTTTAATTTCGTTGTTTTTTATGGGTGCGAATCTCCAACTCCTCCTTTCACTCGCTTCGCATCCGGTTCGCCGCTTCGCGCCGCCCCTCGTGAAACTCGTCGTTGGAGGCGGTTATTTCGTCTTTTCATCCTTTTTTCAAAAAACGAAACATCTGTTTTTCTTAATCTAAAATAAAGCCAGAACGCCCGTAAAATTCTAAAAAATAAGGAAATCAAAAATCAAACAATGTTTTCTGTTTCACAATTTTATCAAACATTTCTGCTTCCGCTTCCCGAGCAGGTTTCATAAAATCCGTTGACAAATCATATTTTTTCAAAAGCGGATTCAGCATTGAATAAAACTTTTTTTTGTACTCTTTATCCAAACTTCCCATTCGGTAAAGCTGTTTCGTGCTTTCAAGCAATTCCGGAAATTCCGATTTTATAAATTCAAGGTAAGTCTGCTTCGTTTGACTTCGAAGATACAGCGTTTGAACAATAATGTATTCGGCTCCGATTTCCTTTGTTTTTGAAAAAATCGCCTCCAAGTTTTCAGGCATATCCGTCAAATACGGTAAAATCGGCATCGTGTGAACGCCGATTGTCGCGTCCGTTTTCTTGAACTTTTCAAGCATATCAAAACGCCGTTTTGTGCTGACAGCGCCCGGCTCTATTTTTTCTCTTAAATTTTCATCAACGGTTGTAATTGTTGAAGCGATATTGACAAAAACGTGTTTAGAAAGCTCATCAATTAAATCAAAATCCCGAAGGATGAGATCAGATTTCGTTGAGATAATAATCGGATTCTTGTGTTTGAGCATCACTTTTAATATGTCGGGCATCAGCTCAAACAAACTTTCTGCGCGCTGGTAGCTGTCGCAGACGCCGCCGATATTGACAACCGCTTTCTTTCGTCCGGGGCGGCTGAGCTCTTTATCCAATTGTTCGGCGACATTCGTTTTGACATAAATTTGATCGTAATAACTGTCGGGAGACTGATCTTTAAGTTCTTCAGACTTCATGTATTTGTGGGAATAAATGGCAAAACAATACTTGCAGCCGTTTTCACAGCCGCGGTAAATGTTTAAATCCAGTTTGTAAGGAAAGCCGCCGCTGACAGCATGAAGCGCTGTTTTGCATTGAATCGGTAAATACTCTGCCGGCTGTCTTTCCATTATTCGATCACTGATGAATGTTGAATGAGAATATATTGAAATGAAATCGGACATAATTCAAATGAAGTCGACATACTGAAATGAGAGTAAATAAAATAATCGGAACTAAAAATGAAGATCAGAAAGCAGATAAACAAACTCGGGGACCTTTTGTTTCGATGCCGCATTCATAAACATCGCCGAATTTTTGCATCAGCTCTGAAATGTATTCTCCTGCGCCTTCACGGTCGGAAGGAATTGCAAAAACGGTGTTGCCGAGCATCGCCTGAGCTGCGGAGCCGTCCGCTTTATCAATACAGGCAATGACTTTTTCAGCTTCGGGACTGAGAAGGCCGACACTTTTTGTAAATGCTAGAGATTCTTTCATAAAAGAATTCAAATCAGGATTTTGCAAAAAGTTCAAAAGCGCCGATTCGCCCGCCGAATTGATTTTTCGAGCGATGTCGTCATTGGTGATAACTTCTTTTGTAGAGAGTTCGCCCAAAACCAAACAATAAACTTTCGTCTGGAGTTCAGAAACAGACAGTGGAACACTGTAAAACTTCCCGTAAGATGAGCCGCCCGGTTTTTCGCGGATGGCAAGACCGCCTGCGGCAACACCTGCAACGTCTCCGAGACCGGCTCCGCTAACGACTTCGGCAAAGTGAGCAATTTCAATGAGTTCATCTCTGGAAAGCCCGAGGCTGAGAGAGCTGTTTAACGCAAAAGCAGCGGACAAAGCTCCAGCCGCAGATAAACCAAAACCGCTGCCGACAGGGAGGGTGCTGCTTTCATTGATGTTAAAATGGAAAGAAGAGTTGTACTTTCTTTCAGCGATTTTTGAAATTTCAGAAATGACGGTGAAAACAGAATTATTTGAAATTTTTTCATTTGAAAAGTTTTCATTCGAAAAATTTTTGTCCAAAAAATCCAAATCAGTTGATTGTTTGGAACCGTTCAGGTAAATGTTTGTCTCGCCGGAACCTTTCATCGGCGTGACGGTTGAATGAACACCTTTGTTTAAAACAAGACCAGCTCCGACAGACCCTTTTTGATGCGGATCGAAATGATTGCAGATTTGAAAAAAGCCCGTGATGTGACCGGGTGAAAAAGCGGTCCGTGTTTCAAATTCCATAACCGTTTCACTTTTCATTTCCTTTTAAAAATGCGGCCTTTCATCTGCGCGGGTTTGCGGCGAAGGTTTCGCTTTTTTGAATCGTCAGCTATTTCTTCGCTGCTCTCTTCATTCAGATAAGTGTCATCAATTGCCTCTTCAAATAAATTTAAACGATCTTCTTCATAATTGCCCGCTTCTGTTTCATTCTCTTCAATTTCGCTCTCTTCAACTTCGTCCTCTTCATTTCCACTCTCTTCATCTTCGTCTGCTGTTTGAGTTATTTCTAAATCAATAAAAACAGCCGGTTCATTTTCCCCCTCTTTAAGACGAATCAGATCAAAAAGAGCCGCAGCAATTTCACTTTTACTTCCGGAAATCGGAACAACGGTTTTCAGATCGTGATTGACCAAATAATCTTTTGTAACGACATAAACATCGTTTTCGTTTGTTCCCAATCCTTTTTCTTTCACGTCGTTAGCAACGACAATGTCGGCGATTCCGGCGTCAATTTTAGCGGCGGCCGAATCAATCAGCTGCTGATATGAAACATTCGTTTCTGCTTTGTATCCGACAATAAAAATATTCGGGTCGGTATAACAGGCCTCTTCGATTAATTTTTTGGTCGGCTTTAATGTAATCGTCAGTTCACGCGCGCCGGATTTGATTTTAGAAGCGGCCGCATCCACTGTATAATCGGAAATTGCCGCTGCGCTGATCAAAATATTTTTGCCTGCCTGCGGAATATCCGCAAGCGCGATTTTTTCGGTAACGGCTTCAATCATCTCCTTGACGCTCTCGGTATGAACGTCATGGAAATGCGGCAGATGCCCCCATGGGGATTTGCCGCGGTGGAAAAGATAAACTTCGGCGCCTCGAATATAAGCTTCTTTGGCAAGCGCGTCTCCGGTTTTGCCGGAAGCGCGGTTTGTCAGCAAACGAATCGGGTCAATTGATTCGGCGGTAGATCCCGATGTAATGAAAACGGTTTTTCCGGACAGCGATTTGTCACCGAGCGCGCGCATCACGCGCAAAACGATTTCATCGTTGTCTGCGATTTTGGCGATCCCTTCTTCGAATCGCGGGCTGATGACATCGATTCCCCAAGACTCCAAAGTTTTTAAGTTTTCCAAAACTTTCGGATGCCTGTACATAGATTCGTGCATTGCAGGAACGACCATGACCTTTTTACCTTCACCGATTGCGGTTGTTGCAAAGGTTGTGACAGGCGTATCATCAACGCCCGCAGCTATCTTTGAAACCGTATTCGCTGTTGCGGGCGCAATTAAAAATAAATCGGCGGTTCCGAGTGCTCCGAAGAATTCAACATGTTCAACGCGGCCGGTCAATTTTGTTATAACAGGATTCCCCGTTGCATAATGAAGAGAATCTTCATGAATGATTTGACGGGCGGCTTCCGTCATAACGGCATAAACATCTGCGCCGTGACGGATCAGTTCACGAGCCAATTTGATTGTTTCAACAGCCGCAATGCTTCCCGTAACGCCGATGACGATTGTTTTTCCTGACAAAGCTGTTCCTTTGGCTTCTTTAATCCAAAGCGTCGGATGAACGGACTTTGAAGAATAATTGAAAGTCTCTTGACTGTGATCCATTTTTTAACCCGCTGATTTGATAGATTGAATTTGATTGATAATTATATTAGTGCCTTTGATAATTATATATTATCTTTTTACGGTTTTTTAATTAATAACATTAATCATAAATACGTTTAACCCGTTCAAAGCGAAAGTATAGAAAGTATCAGGAAAAGTATTCAAGAGAAGAACGACTTGAAGATTATCAGTTATTGAAGATTAATTGTTGAAGACGGCAGGGATTTTATGGCGAAAAACCAAAAGGATTATTTTTATGACTTAGCCCAAAAGGAGGGCTACCGCTCACGGGCATCTTATAAGCTGAAGCAGATTCAGGAGCATTCGCACATTATTAATCGCGGCGACACGATTGTCGATTTGGGCGCGGCTCCGGGCGGCTGGCTTCAGGTCGCGAAAGAACTTTCACGAGGGCGCGTCCTTGGCGTTGACCTTCAAAAAATAGAGGAAATCCCGGGTGTCACAACGATTAAAGGCGACATTACCGCTGACTCGACGATTGAACAAATTTTGGAATTTGCAGGCAAAGGCGGGGTTGACGTTGTTTTGTGCGACGCGGCGCCGAACTTGTCGGGCAATTGGGCGCTTGATCACGCCCGCGGAATTGATCTCAACCGTGCTGCTTTTGAGTGCGCCAAAAAGATTCTCAAACCGAAAGGAACGTTTGTTGTCAAAGTTTTCCAAGGCGATATGTTCAAAGACTTTTTTGATGATGTCAAAAGCGAATTTGTTCACGTCCGCGCTTACACGCCGCAAGCGTCTCGCTCAACAAGTGCCGAAATTTACGTCATCGCGAAAAAATTCCTGACGGCGCCGATTCGAAGAGGACAGATTTACGCCGTTGAAATCAAAGAGCTCGGCGCGTCGGGCGACGGAATCGCTCATATCGATGATTTCGTGATCTTCGTCAAAGAAGCCGAAGTCGGCGATATTGTCAATATTAAAATCAAAGACGTGAAACCCAATTTCGGATTCGCCGACGCGGTTGAAAAATTGGACGCGCTTCCCGACAATCCGAAATACAATAATCCGGTTCAGCAAAGAACTCAAACACCGCTCTCCGCTGATTTTGAAAAAGAGAAAGAGCCGAGAGGGAATATGAAAAGAGATAATTACAGGCCGCTGAAAGAGGAAAAGGAAAAAGAGAAAAGAGAATAAAGTTTTCAACTTCTTTTCTTTTCAATTAGCTTCTTTTTTCTTTTTCAAAATTCTTTTTTCAAATTTGGAAAAACCTAAACATCCAATTTTCATAAAATTATTAAAACCCGAACGCCCGATAAAACCTAAAAATAGTTATTATATTTGAAGGAAAAAACGGCGTTCAATTTTTTAAGAAAATTAAAAGAAAGATGATGTTTCAATA
>JAIRKA010000046.1 GCA_031260345.1 Methanosarcinales archaeon | reverse complement strand
AAACGGAAAAGCAGCTCTTCTGACAATGCTTCAATCCTGCTCCGTCATCAGCGTTGTCAATATTGACGCCGGATTCGTTGCAGGCGCGTACGCAGCGCGGATTGCAAACCGGATGCAAGCGGCACGCAGCGGCAAGCATGACAGTATGCGCAATAATATGCACGAAGAGGTTCACAGGGGCGGCTGTGAATGAAAGCAATCTACTTCGAGCCGTTTTCAGGTGCTTCCGGAGATATGGTTCTCGGAACTTTAATTGATTTAGGCGCATCCGAGTCTTTTATCAAAAAACATATCGAAGCGATCGCGAATGTTTCAATGTCTTCACAAAAAATCAATAAAAAAGGAATTGCTGCAACAAATATTTCGATTGTCGAAAAGGCGCCGGCGAATGAGCGTCATTTTTCGGAAATCTGTGAAATTGTAACAAGCGCGGGTTTGCCTGAAGAAGTTGAAAAAAACGCGCTTGCCGTTTTTAAAATCATCGCGGAGGCCGAATCTGTCGTTCACGGCAAAACCCTCGAAGAATTGCATTTTCATGAAACGGGGCAGGATGACGCGATTGCCGATGTTGTCGGCTGCTGTCTCGCGCTTTATGATTTAAAACGAAATCCGGAAACTGCTTACCATGAGATCGTTTGCGGCAGTATAAATGTCGGCGGCGGTTTTGTCGATTGCTGCCACGGCAGGCTTCCCGTTCCGGCACCGGCAACGCTCGAAATTCTTAAGCAAAGCGGGCTTCCGTTTTATGCTGACGGTAGCCGTGAATTGCTGACGCCGACGGGTGCTGCTCTTCTGTCTCACTTTGCCGCTCCTTCTCAAATACAAACAAGCAAAACTGTTCGAATCGGCTACGGCGCAGGTGATGCCGACACAGAGCTGCCGAATGTTTTGCGCGTTTCTCTGATTGAATATTCCGGCTGTCTGCCGCTTCAAAAAGACCAAATTGAAGTTTTGGAAACGAATGTCGATGACGTCACGGGTGAAGTTCTCGGAAATCTGGTTGAAAAACTGATGGCGGCGGGAGCTTTGGATGTTTCCGTTTTTCCGATTTATATGAAGAAAGGGCGTCCGGCGCACATGATTAAAGTCATTTCAAAAGTTGAAGATTCTGAAATGCTTGCGCGGCAAATTATCCGTGAAACCGGCTCTTTGGGCGTTCGCGTCATGCCGGCCAAACACAGATTATCGGTGAAGCGCGAAATCGTTTCCGCTCCTGTTATCTTCGATGAAAAATCTTACGACATCCCGTTTAAGATTGCCCGATTGACAGACGGAGAATTGATTACAATTTCTGCCGAATTTGAAAATTGCAAACAGATTGCGGCCGTTACAGGTCTGCCGCTTCGAGCTGTTCTTCAGCAGGCAGAAGAAGAAGGGCGGCGAAAGCTTTCTTAATCTTTTCTGTAACTTCTGAGTCTTTTTTAATTTTCAAATCTTTTATTTTTTATTTTCCATTTGTTCTTAATTGTTAATCAATAATCTCAGCTGATGACATTTTTCATTTTTTGTATTTTTTTGATTTTGTCGATTTCTGATGTTGCTGTTTTTATCTTTTTTCGAAGTATATCGGCGGTTTCCAAAAACAGATACTTATTTATACACCTTTAATAATTAGAGGCGGATAAGGTTAGGTAAACATAGGTTGTTTTACATTTTTTTTGTCTGACGACACCAACCTCCGTAAAACAATTCTTATCATAACCGTAAACAAAATGTTGACCCCCAACAACATTTTGATTCAAGTTTTCCGCCGGCGGCAGATCCCCCAAATAAGCACCGCCGACGGTTTTAAACTTTTTGTTTTTAACATTTTAATCTTTCATTTTCGATAGATTGCAATCGGCATGATGCAATCGATAGATTGCAATCGGCATGGTGCAATCGATAGATAGCAATCAGCAGATGGCAATCGATAGATAACAACCGACAGGTGCAATTGATAACTGACAATTCTTTGGGAATTATTTCTGTTAAGTCGTCCTTCAAAAATCAATTAAATTTGAGTTTCAAAAATTCTATATTTTTTTTAAATATTTTTATACGATCATACTGACATTTGAACTGCCGCTGCTATCTGCAGTTTGCGCTTCTGCGGCTGATCGACACACAGCCGTGCCGCGCGCGAGCCGGACAGTTTTTTAAAAATAAGCCGAAAACCTACCCCCGCTTTAATCAAAAAAGAAAAAGTGACTTGAGAAACGAAAAGAAAAACAAAACGGCGGAAGTGAATGTATTACTCCGTTAATGCGCTCCAATCGTTTTTGCCGGGAACGTATTTCATTAAAATCGGATGATTTTCTATAACGTAATCGCCGACCTCATCGTTGTCGCTGTAAATGATTGCGCCGTCGTCTTCAAAAGAATAAGTGCTTAAAACATCGGCGGCCGTCAGTCCCGCGGCAGCTTCCTGCTGTGCGGCAATATTTTCGGAAAACGCCTGTACTTTGTCCATCAAAATCTCATACGTTTTTAATTCATCATCATAAAGCGCATGTATCAATTCTCTTAAACAATCTGCGGTTTCATCAACGGTCAGATTTGTTGTTTCGATTTCATAAACACGGCGGCAGTAATCAAAACAGTCGCATAAAACAACATCGATGGATTCCGCCAAAACATTTTCCATGACTTTCTTATCAGAATAGCCGCGCTCGTTTAATCGGTCTTTGAGCGTGTACGGATGCGTTCGAAGAACAACAGATAAATCGCACAAATAGTGCGCCAAATGGCTTTCAACAAGCAGAACCGGAAGATATTCGGGAGATTTATGCAAATCTTGAAGCGTCAGCCCGTCTGTGTGATATTTCAGATTAAATTCATTACGAACTTGCTGATGGTACTCAAAAACGGCATTTTCCAAAGCGTCCATATCAACGACATCACAATCTCTTTCGTCATCGCGCTCGGATGGAATATTGTGTTTCTTGATAAATTCGGTGACGTGCAGAATTCGGTATCCTTCGGACTCAAGCTTCCTTGAAAGCTCGGTTTTACCCGTTCCCGGAGTACCTGTTAATGCAATTGTTAAAAAGGGAGGGAATAGAATATCGGTCATATAATAGCACCTGTAAACATCTGCGAATGAAACCCGTTTTCCGTTTTTGCAAAGCACACACTCGTTTTTGGAAAAACCATTTTTAAAAATATTCGTTTTTGAAATCTGAAACAATAAAATCGTATGAATTCGAAAATATAATTGAATCATTAAATTGAAATTTTTATTTGGATTATAATAATTGACATTCTTCTTTAAGACTTTTGTGTTTATTATCAATTTTTTGGGAACTATTTTGATTCAGAGTTTATCAAATTCATGATATATAAATTTTAATTATATATTGGAATTCAAACAAAACTCTGAATCAGGACTCTTTAAGCATCTGTTTTTTGAAGGAACGGAATTTTCCGAACTTCTTTCTCATACAATTTGACGGCTTTCGGCGCGCCGACCAACAATTTAATAATTCTGCTGTAAACACTCGGCGATTTTTCGGCGCTGACAGATTCAGCAATTGCGGCCAAAGCGTCAACCAGCGGAATGTAATATTTCGGATTCATGAAGTCGATGGCTGAAAAGGCATTCAGAAGTCCGACTGTGCTGTATTCGTTGATTCCGGCCAAACGAATAATCGTCCGCTCCAAGAACTCCAAACCTTCCGGCGTCTGCAGCGAATACTTTCTGTTGCGGGCAAAAGCGCCGTACAGCGCACGCTGGTCATTTGCCTGTTCAATGCGGAACATGGGGTCACTTTCCACCATTTTGACAAGCTCTAAGCAATCCGTAGCGTCCGTGCTCGCGACGGCGGACAGGAAAGCTTCCCAAGCGACCAAATCTTTTTTGCACTCTTCCATGTAAATTTGCGTCAGACTGCGTTTTTCGGGCGCGGAGCTGTTCAGCCACGCTGCAAAAGCGACGGCGCGGTCGGTTGCATTGACGGCAGTTAAGAACTGGCGCTTAATCATCGCGTGAATTTCGGGCGTGTCCAAAACAGACAGCAATTTCAACGCGTTGTTTTTGACCTGGCGGCGTTTAATCTGTCCTGCCCTCAAGCGCAAAGAACCGCGCATCGAGAAGAGTTTGTCTTCTTCGGGGTCCTATGCTTCGGAATAATCATCGTAAATGATTTTCAGCGAGTTTTCATTCGCTTTCGCAATCGCTGTCTGAAGTCTCAAACGAACATTATAGAGTTCTTTATAATGGTGAGCGTATTCTTCGTCATCGACGGATTCAAAAAGTGTCAGGAAGAGGCCGCCCGTCATTTCCAAAAGCGAGTGGTCGCAAAGCAGTTCATGATAAAGGTCAGTGTACTCAGACGATGCGTCCGCATTTCTGCGAAGCAGCAAATATTTCTTTTCCATGTCCGTCAGCTTGTAAAACGCAAGCCAGCGGCTGATAATGTCTTTGTCTTTTTTCGCCTGAATCCGCAATTCTTTGGGATCGGCATCGGTTTCAATTTTCCCGTAAAACGACCCGTTCCTGTTCAGCGAAACAAATGCCGGCTGATCAACATCGGAGAGAACAATTTCTTCTTCACGGTGTGAAACGAAATAAACGTCTTCATGGATGACTCTTCCTTTTCTGTCGCAAAGCGCGTAGGAGAACGGGAATTGCCAGGATTGTTTGGTGTACGGAATATTTTGAACCAATTTCATGCGGAATTCACCGGCTGCCGCGTTGTACGTTTTGGACACGGAGAGCGTCGGGTAGCCTGTTTGGTACAGCCAGCTGTTTGACATGCGCATGAGCTGCTTTCCTGAAACGACTTCCATTTCGTGAATCCAATCAAATGTGCGGGCATTTTTATGGCTGTATTTTCGGTGATAGGCGTCAAGGCCGCGCGAGAAGGCGCCTTTTCCGATCAGCGTTTCAACCATTTGAACGAATTCGGGCGCTTTGACGTAAGTGACAGAAGTAATCAAATCGTTCGGGTCGTTGAAGCCTTCGGGCAGAATCGGCATGGACGAAGCGCTTGAATCAAGGGCGAATGTTCCCGAAACCGGAGCGTAGAGGCTTAGAATTGTTTGAAGGCGTGTGTATTCTTCGCCGAAGAAATAAGCGTGGAATTGGTTTTCAATTAAAACGGTGACGGCTTCGTTGAGCCAAATTTCAAAGGGGCTGCTGCCGGTAACTTCGGAACCGTTAATGTTGTGGTAATATTCATGGAGCTTGACGTCCGCCATATATTCGAAAGCGCCGTCAAGCATGTTTTTGGACGGCATGATGCGGTTGGTCGTAATGGTTGTGTTGCCGACATTTTCCATGCCGCCGAAATCAGAGTTCTGCATGCCGATTTCACGGTAGACGGTTCCGGTGTATTTGTAGCCGAAGGTGAGCCCTTTTGAAAGCGCGGCGATTTTATCGCGGACAGCGCGGAGATTGCCCATTGTCTTGTTCAAATTTTCGGGATTGATGGACGCGGAATTGAGATTGTGTTTTAAATGGTCGCGCAATTTAATCAGATCAAAAATCTGTCTTTTGATTTCAACATCTTTGTGGCTTTCGGGGCCGGTAAAGAGATAAACCCACATGGCGGCGTCCTGCAGAATATCCAAAGATTGTTCGGCGTAATTTTTATCGGAGCCGGGCGGAATGAGAAGTTCCAAATCGAAACAATGGTCGTCGGGATATTCAAATTCGCGCGTATATATGTCGTAAGTTCCGACGCCGAGGAAGAACAGATACGGCGCCATCGGCGTTTTCATGTTTTCGTAAACGATTTCATCTCTTGAAAGTACGGCTTCGGAATCAATTGAAATGGTTGAGACTGCTGAAGTGATTGAAGCGGCGGAGGCGATTGAAGTTGCTGAAGTGATTGAGGTTTTTGAGGTGATTGAGGATTTTGAGACGGTTTTTCGGGGAACTGTGATGTCGCCGTTTGTGATGATGTTTGTATAGCGGGAATCGGCTCGGATTGTTGTTCGGTAAGTGCATTTGGCGTTCATGTCGTCAATGCAGGGAACGATGCGTTGAAATCCCCATTGCTGACATTGAGTAATCTGCTGCGGCGGTGCACCTGCGGGCGTTTCGTCGTAATAGAGACCTTCAAGAAGATTTTTGGTCGGGCGGCAGATTGTTTTGGTAATGATTTCGATTTTTTCATTTCTTTGAATCGGCGCATTGAAATAAATGTCAAGGTAAGCGTCTTTTTGCCGATAGTCGTATTTTTCAAAATTCGGAGCGCTGACGGAAAGGATTTCCAAATCGCGGCAATTTAAAGAAATTTTGTCAGCGGGTGCGTCTATGTTTTTTAAAAACAAATGGGAAATGACAACCGTATGGTCGTCAAAAACGTCAAAGTCCAAATCCATATGAAGGACACGGAAATTGAGCCGCCCGAAGTCTTCGGGATAATATCTGTAAAGTCGTTCTTTCATGAAAATGATGAATGTTTTCAGGGTATTAATATTTATTTTGAAATTTGACCGGTCCGAAGGAGCGGTCAATCGTCTTTGACCGGTACCGGTGGGAGCGGTCAATCATTCACAAAATTTAATGGCAGGAGGAGAGCGGTGTTTATTGAAAAATCGCTGTTTAGCAATTTATTCTTCCAAATAATAGTATTCTCCTTTTTCTTTTTGCTCACGGTCCAATCTGGACATGGAATTATTCACACGCGGGCGCTTCGTCTCTTCATCGCGGCGGAATGTGATATCCAAATTCGAAAGGAACTTATTCATGCCGTTTTTCATGCTGGTCGGCGCATTTGCAATGCCGTGTTTGGACGGCTCGCCTTCAAAAACAATCAACCTCTGACTGACCATGTCAATC
>JAIRKA010000097.1 GCA_031260345.1 Methanosarcinales archaeon | reverse complement strand
CAGGCGCAAGAAAGCGACCGGTCAAACGAGAAGTGAAGAGGACGGGGAAGGACACCCTGGCTCATTGCAAGGTATTCATCTGAAGGAAACTGAGTGAAATTGTGGGAAGGTCACTTGGCTAATATCTTCAACTTGCAACGATAGCCATACAGTTAAGATGGCCAGGGTTCTGCTAGACACTAGTCCATTCAGTTTCAGAGTAATTTCATCTTCTGACTTTTTGTATATGACGCGATATTTGGTCACACATCGTCAGTGATAAGAAAACGTTCAGTGTATTTTAGAGTGGGGCTTTCAGAATAACGTTCGAACGGGGCACAGAGATGTCAAGAAACGGCCGGGGTATGTATATAATGTGTAATGCTATAACATGAACCCTTATTTACATTTTATTAAACTGATCGAGTGAGGAGAAAAGAAAAATGATGATCATGCATCATGCAACAAAATTTCAAGGGTTTTTCTCTTTATCTCTTTTCTTTTTTCCGCTTTTTTCAGATTCTGTTCTTTCTTTGTATTTTGCACTTTTTTCAGCGAAAACATTAATAATCTCTGCATTTTTATTAACAGCATTAATTAACGTGATTTGTATACTCGCATTTACAATTGAGGTTCTTAAATGGCAAAGATTAAAGTTGGTATTTTAGGCGCAACCGGCAACGTCGGTCAGCGTTTCATTCAGTCATTGGACAACCACCCGTGGTTTGAAATTTCAGCGCTCGCGGCATCTGAAAGAAGCGCGGGGAAAAAATACGGTGAGGTTGCCGACTGGAAGCTCGGTATGGAAATTCCGGGAGCGGTTGAAGATATCGAAGTTGTCACAATCGACCCGAAAAAAATCGACGCGGACATCATCTTTTCCGCCCTCCCCTCCGATCTCGCGCTGACCGCCGAGCCGGCTTTTGCAAAAGAAGGTTTTGTCGTTGCCAGCAACGCGTCTTCTTTCCGTATGGAAGAAGATATTCCGCTTGTCATCCCTGAGGTCAACCCCGACCATTTAGGTTTGATTGACATTCAAAAGAAAAACAGAAACTGGGACGGTTGTATTATTACCAATCCGAACTGTTCCACCATTGTGCTTGCAGTCACTTTAAAGCCGCTTCTTCAGTTCGGCATCCAGTCCATTAATGTTGCGACCTTGCAGGCCATTTCCGGCGCCGGCTACAACGGCGTTTACGCGATGGCCATTCAGGATAACATTGTTCCGTACATCGGCGGCGAAGAAGAAAAAATCGAAACCGAAACGTTGAAAATTCTCGGCGACTTTGATGGAACCAAAATCAAATACGCGTCCTTCAAAGTCAGTGCTTCCTGCAACCGCGTCCCGGTCCTTGACGGTCACACCGAAAATGTTTGGGCAACGCTTGCGAAAAACCCGACGCCTGAAGAAGTTCGTGACGCTTTCCTCAAATTCGATCCGGGCCTTTCACACCTCCCGACCGAACCGAAACATCCGATTATCGTTCGCGATGAACTTGACAGACCGCAGCCGAGACTTGACCGCGACATGGGCAAAGGCATGAGCGTCACGGTCGGCAGAATCAGAGAAGGCATTCGCTATACAACGCTCGGTCACAACACCGTCCGCGGCGCAGCGGGCGCAAGCGTTCTGAACGCGGAACTTCTTAAAGAAAAAGGATACCTCTAATCGTTTCTTTTTTCTCATTTCTCTTTTTTTCATAAAGCAGGATACATGTTTTTCAAAATCTTTTTTTAAATTGGCGCACTCGCGCGCAGCGGTAGCGCAAACCTAAAGGTAGCAGCGGCAACACAAACCTGATGGAGCAGTGCCCCCGTTCGCATAAGCGAACGGATGTAATAAAAAGAAGCAGGTAAACGCGGAAACGCAAACCTGTAAGTGGTAGCAGCAAATTTTCATCAAATATTTCTTTCCTTAGGGGAAATGCTTATTTGCTCGAATCGACAAAGTTTCTTTTCAGTGACGGTTCATTATTATTTAAAAAACGGATTTTTGAATTAAGGTGAAAGCATGACCAAAGGATTCTTAATTGCGGCAACGGGGAGCGGTGTCGGTAAAACAACGGTGTCTATGGGACTGATGGCGGCGCTTAAAAAGCGCGGAAAAGTTGTTCAAGGCTTTAAAACCGGCCCCGACTACATTGACCCAGCTTACCACGCAGTTATTTCCGGCCGGCCGTCATACAACTTGGACACGTATATGATGGGAACCGATGCGGTTGTTGATCAATTCGAGCGCGCATCCGCCGGGTCAGACATTTCAATCATTGAAGGTGTCATGGGATTATTTGACGGCTTAGACTCCACCGAAATTGCAGGCGCGGCACACGTCGCAAAAACATTGGATGTTCCCGTTTTTTTAGTCATCAATGTTCACGGCATGTCAAGAAGCGCTGCCGCAATGCTTAAAGGCTACGTCGAATTTGATCCTGATGTTCATATTGCAGGCGTCATCCTTAACAGGATCGGAAGCCCGAGGCACTTGGAGCTCATCAAAGGTGCGCTGGACGGCAAAATTCCGATCGTCGGCGCGCTTCCGCGAAATCCGGACATTACCGTTCCCGAAAGATACATGGGTCTTCACCTTCCCGAAGAGAAAGATTTAGATTATTCAGCGCTCGCCGCTTTTATCGAAGAAAATATGAACATTGATTTAATGCTTCAAATCGCTGCCGATTACGAAAGAGAACGTCCCGAGCCGAAAATTATTCAGCCGCGCGGCGCTGATATCAAAATCGGTGTCGCTCGTGAGCCTTCTTTCTGTTTCCACTATCCTGCGATGTTTGACGCGCTCAAGCAGGCCGGCGCGGAAATCGAATTTTTCAGCCCGACGGCAGGCGAACTTCCCGAAGCCGACGGTTATTATTTTGCAAGCGGCTACCCCGAATTTCATATTAAAAAGTTATCCGAATCGCCGACGACAAAAAAATTAAAAGATTTGGCCGCGGGCGGCATTCCAATATTCGGTGAAGGCGCGGGTCTTTCTTATTTATGCGAATCTTATGAAACCGAAGACGGCACATTCAAAATGGCCGGCATTCTTCCCGCCGAATCTAAACTGACAAAGCGTCTTCAAGGACTCGGCTACGTCGAAGCAAAACCGCTGACATCCGCTTTCGGAACCGAAAATATCCGCGCGCATGAATATCATTATTCCGTTACCGAGCCCGCAAAAGACTCAAAATTTGCTTATGAAATGCTTCGCGGAAAAGGCATTGCGGATAAAAAAGACGGTTTGCACGAATACAACGTGCTTGCAGGGTATATGCGAGTGTATCCCGGGTCTTTTCCGGTTGCGGATTTTGTTGAAAAATGCAGAGTGAATAAGAGGAAATAATACGATTAATTGTTAAAAAATAAGTAAAAAATGATTTAAAATCCGTTTTTCAAATCATTTTTGTCGTTTTATTTTTCATAATGCCCCTTACAACCATGGATGACGAGATTTTTGTTTTCATCAAGGGAATAAATCAATCTATGTTCTTGGGTTATACGACGACTCCAACATCCTGAGTATTGATGTTTCAGCAGTTCCGGATGTCCAATTCCTTCAGCCTGTCCTTTTCTTCGAATCTCTTTTATCAATTCACCAATTTTCTTAAGAATCTGCTTTTCATTATTTTTTTGAAATTCAAAATATTCTTCTCAGGCGTTCTCTGAAAATATTACCCTCATTCTTCAAATCCTGCAAATTCAGTCAACTCTTCAAGTGTTTTAACAACAATTTTTCCATCTTTAACTTGTTGAATGGAATCATCAATCTTTTTCAAATATTCAATATTTCTCAGTCTTTTTTGCTCATCCATAATAGCGTTATATTCTTCCAATGAAAGAATTACAGCATTTTTGTTATCTTTTCTTGTAACAATGATGGTTTCTGCATTGTCGTTGACTTGGTCTAAATATGCTTTAAAATTGTTTCTTAAGGTTGAGTAATTTACTGCTAACATTTTTCTTACCTTTGTTTTTATTTAGCTTGTTCAATTTTTTGTACAGTTTTTTGTTCGATATGTTGTTCAGTATTTGGTACAATTTGTTAAATAAAGCATGTATGCTATCTATTTATAAATTTCTTTTTTTTGTTTTTCAAAACCTTTTTAACCGGAAGTGTTTTCAACGACATCCGTTTCCGTTTTTTCATTACTTTCCTGCTCTTCATCTTTCCCATATTTTTCTTCTTCAGCTTTTCGCTTTGCAGCCAAAAATTTCAAAGTGCTGTAATAACCGAGCGGATGGCGTATTTTTGAACACATGCCATCTTTCCCGATACAATTTCCGTATGTCTGCATCGTTGCGCAGGAGGGTGTTTTGTATTGATTGTTTGCAATATGCTCCACTTGGTAGCGCGTTTTTTCTTCACTGAAGTCGGGAGAGACGTTGAACGCATTGACAACGTCATCAGTATTCATACCCGCGTTGAGCAAAAAAGATACAAGCGCAAAACGCATGGAGTGTGCCAAGTTGACGCCTTCCCTGACATTGGAAAGCGCTTTGTTGATGCACGGCGGAAACATGGAGAAATCAACTTCGCCTAAGTCGGCATCGCCGAGATTTTGGCGCTGCTCTTCATATTTGGCTTTCAATTCAGCAACTTGAGGTTCGCAAGCGTCCCGTATTTCATCGGGGATTTCCGGAATCGGAAGCGACTTTTCAATTCTTTTTCGAATCGCTTCCTGAAGGAGGCGCGCGAATTCTTCACGCTGAATTGTGACATAGCCGTGTTCCATATGACGGTTGATCAATTTCCAAGAAAGGTCTTTCATCGACAGCGAATAACGAATGTAGTCTGAAAAATAAATTCGGATATGTTCATCAGATTCAGCGGCGGCAACGCCGAAATCTTTTCCGATATCCAATACGAATTTCGGATCCTTTTCGATCGCTTTTTTCATGATTGAATGGGCAGCCGTCGCTTCCGCGAGCGCGTAGCGGCGTGTAAAAGCCGGCTCGTTGATGCAGGAAACCAATATTCGAGCGTACGGGTAAGAAAGCAATTCTGAGAGAACTTCTTTGTCGTTTCCAAAGGACGGTTTGGAGACTTCTCCTTCAAAAGCCTGCATAACACGCTCAAAACCGCGTCTTCTGACGGACTCAAAAGCGATGGAAGTCATCAGAGAGTCGAGAGAAAAGTCCAGTTCTTCGACATATTCTGTCGTTTCCGTTAAAAAAGGAAATAATGCAAGTTCTTCGGGAGACATTTCGGTTAACTTAGTGTTTGAATTATATAAAAGAGTATGCCGAATTTGAAAAGGGTTGGGCTTTGTTCAAAACGAATTCTGAATGGGGTGATTAAGGTGAAAGCAACCAAAAGGCTGCTTTCACTGAAAAATAAGTTTTTTGGATTAATACGCCATCACGCGTCAACAATCCCGTCTCTTGTGACGGATAAAACCGCTTCGCCCTCGGGCAGGTTCGGCGAGTCAATGAGTTTGACGATTCTCTTGTCGCCTTTAGATTTGCGGATGTATAATCTGAATGTTGCCGTGTGGCCGAGAATGTGTCCGCCGATTGGTCTTGTCGGGTCGCCGAAGAAAGCGTCGGGCTTTGCCATGACCTGATTTGTTACCAAAACAGCCGCGTTGTTTAAGTTTGCGAAACGGTGAAGGCCGTGAAGGTGCTTGTTTAATTTCTGTTGGCGGTCGGCCAGCGTTCCGCGGCCGATATATTCCGCTCTGAAATGAGATGTCAAGGAGTCGACGATTAAAAGACGGACGGGCTTGTCGGAGTCTTTCAATTCGTTTGCGAGATCCATTGCCGAATCGACAAGCAAAATTTGGTGATTGGAGTTAAAGGCTCTGGCGACATGAATGTTTTTTAAGAAGTCCTCCGGATCTAACTCAATGCCGAGCTCGTTGGCTTTGCCTTCAACCATCTGCTGAATTCTGTCCGGCCTGAATGTGTTTTCCGTATCGATGATGATGACGGAGCCGCCCAAGCCGCCCTGTTCCTGCGGAAGCTGAACGTTGACGGCAAGCTGGTGGGCGACTTGCGTTTTTCCGGAGCCGAATTCACCGTAAATTTCCGTGATTGACTGGCTTTCAATGCCGCCGCCCATCATTTCATTAAATTCAGTACATCCCGTTTTGATTTTTCCGATGTGCTGGCGTCTTTCAAAAACCATATCTCCCGTTTCAAAACCGCCGATATCAGCGGCAAGTCTTGCAGCGTTGATAATTTTTGCGGCGGTTGCTTCGCCGATTTCGGCAGTCGCGCCGAGCTCTGCCGGTGAAGCGACGGCGACTGCTTCAATTGAGTTATAGCCCGCCTCTCTTAATTTTTCAGCCGTTGCCGGACCGACGCCGGGAAGGTCTTCTAAAATCTTTTCAGCCATGTTGTTTTCTCCTACAAATGCACAGTTGATTTATGTTATTTATTTACGTTATTTGCTTTATTTTTATAAGTATGATTTGATACAAGTTTACAAATGTCTTGTAATCTCTAAAATGCCTTGTTTGTTATAAATAATCAAAGCAAGCAGAGTGAAAGTATTTGATTTTTAATTGTTTTCAGAATCGGCCGCAATTTTAATTTGTTTTTTCTTTGGATAGGCGGCGGCCTATTTCAATATTTTTAAATTTTTACGTTATTGATTTAATTCTTTCATATATTTTAGTAAAGTCGAGATCCGTTTTTTGAACAAATTAAATAAAAAATGGAACAGCTCGCGCGCGGGCGTTACCCGCTAAAAATCGCGAAACGATTTTTCTGCCGTCACCGCCCTCTCCCCACTCTCTGATTGACCGCTCCTTTGGAGCGGCCAAATCTTGAAAAATTTCGAGCGCAGCGAGGAAATTTTGTGAACACAATTTGTAAATATCGGGACTTTCATCTGTTCATTATAATCAGGGGAATGACATAATGGAGCCGTCGGAGTTTTTGGATATTTTGGGAAACGAGAATCGCCGCAAGATTCTTGCGCTTCTTGCCGACAGGCCTTATTTTGTCAGCGAAATTTCAACGCGGCTCGGCGTTGCCCCGAAAGCCGTTATCGGTCACCTCTCATTACTCGAAAGTTCCGGTTTAATCGAAAGCAGTGTGGATGATCAGCGCCGCAAATATTACAGTATTTCCAGAAGTTTGCATTTGGAAGTTTCCGTTTCTCCTTATTCTTATTCCGTTCATGTGAATAATATTCGATTGGAAGTTCCGGAAGAACCGGTTTATTCGCTTTCAATTTCATTTGACGGCCGTGAAAAGAAGTCGGGCCGCCGTAAGAAGAAAAGAAAAGACCGTACGCTTCCGACGGGACCGGTCATCCATTTAGCCTCTTCTTATGCCGATCAGCCGGAGGGCGGACTTAAAATCGAGATCATCGGGCCGAACAATCCGAATTACGGTCATCTCGGTTTGCTTGCAGGAATCGAAAATAAAAAATACCTCTCATCGGGCAAAGACGAAACATTTTTTGATGCCGAGAGCGAGCGCTATTATGAAGAGGAACTGAATACCGTTTATGAAGAGACCAAAAACGAAGGAAAAGTCGAGCCCGAGTTTATTTTTCCTGACTCTGAAAAAGATTCTAAAGACAGCGATTTGTTTGATGCCGCAACCGCATCTACAAAAGCAACTGCAACCGCAGTTTCAAATGAAACTGCTCACAAAAAAACATCCGGCAGCCGTTTAAAAAGCCGTGAAAGTTATTTTTTATCTCAAATTTTTAAAGTGCGTGATGATTTGGGAGATTTGTGGGAGGAGCAGGAAAGACTTTCCGGAATGCAGGAAGACATTTCAATTCGTCAAAATAATTTGATGCGTTCTTTTGTTCACTATGCGACGCAGCTTTCCGCAGATAAAGTTGATTTGGATATCTTATTCCGTTTGCTGAAAGAAGATATGAACACTGCCGAATTGTGCCACACGACGGGGCATGCGCCGGCCATGATTCTGCCGCGCTTGAAAGCGTTTGAAGAAAAGAAAATGGTTGAGAAATATCTTCAGGGCGGTGATTTTATCTGGCGCCTCAAAGACGGAAATGATGTTTAAAACAATGGTTTGCAAACGATGCTTTAAAGTTTATCTTTGTCCATTGCTTCTGTTTTTTGAAGATGTAAACTTTTCGGCAGGCTTCGCTCTTTGGAATTCATAAATTATTTGAAAATGAACTTATTCTGCTTTTCTTTCTTTGGGGACATTTGTGAATTTACGGTCAAAGTCCGGGAAATTATCATAGTTTGCAGTCAATTCCTCGTAAATGTTTTCGTGGCGCGGACTGATAATTATGATGTGTGCCGGCGGGTGAATTTTCTTCAAATTGCTGATTGCGGCACCGGGCGGTGTTTCCAATCTGACCAGTGAAGCTGCGCAGCATTCTGTTTTGAGTGTCGTGCTCATGACGCTTGTCAAAATCTGATCGGCGTATTTGGTTGCAATGTTTTTCGGATTTTCACTGAATTGCATGTGGCCGTATGTTTCCAAATCATGTAAAGCAATTTTGACTTTGTCGGGGTCGTCTGCCCGAATTAAAGCGAAAGATTTCATTTTTCCACCGTATGTTTTTACTGTTATTGTAACCAAATCCACTCTGTTTTTGTTTTTTGAGTCGTTTTCAAGCCTTCTCGATTCGCGGTGCATCCGGTTTTTAATCGTTTAACCCTTTAAACAAATTATCGTTTTACGCTTATGTTTTTTTCGTTTTGCTTTTTCCATCCCATCTTTAATGGTGGTTTATAAGTTTTTAACATTTGTGAAATGTTTTAAAGGATAAATGACTCACAGAAATTTAAACTTTTTCTGTTCTCTCCGTCCTTTTTCCCATTCTCAAAGATGATTAATCATTAATAAATAACCATCAATCCGATGTCTGATTAACTTATAAAGATTCCTCTCAAATCTTATTTTCTATTGAAAATCAATTCTATCATTCGAAAATATGATTCATTTCAGGAATGTAATTAGAAAATTATACACCTGCGATACAATAAAAAGAAATTGATTCATTTTTAGTCAAAATTTCTTCCTTTTTCGGGTAACAATTTCTTAAAAATAGGATATTTGGATTTTTAAAATTTTGAAAAGCGGGTAGACTTTTATGAAAAGTAAATGAAAAATGGCGCAGCTCGCGCGCGGCGAAGCCAAACATTTTTTTAACGACGATTGCTCTCCCCCAACCTCCGAAGAATTCCAAGCAAAGCGAGGAATTCTCAGTAAAACAAAAAGTATATTTATCGCCGTTGTTTTCTTTACACATATTTTTAAATCAGTGAATTGAGGATTAATGATGTTAAATCAAATGCAAGAGAAAGCATCCAAAGCCAAAGCCGCCTCCGTTCTTTTGGCCAATGTCTCCGCCGAGGCGAAAGACAAAGCATTGGAAGCCATGGCGCAGGCGCTTGAAAAAAACAAGCAGATTATTTTTGAGGCCAACCAAAAAGACTTGGACGCTGCCAAAGCAATGATTGAAAAAGGCGAAATGTCAACCGCGCTCTTTGACCGCTTGAAATTGAGCGATGCGAAATTCAAAGACATGATCTCGGGCATTCGCGATGTCGCAAAGCTTGAAGACCCCGTCGGAAAAACGCTTTCATCCATTCTTTTGGATGACGGTCTGACGCTTTATCAAGTCAGCTGTCCGATCGGCGTTATCGGCGTCATATTTGAAGCGCGTCCCGACGTCGTTCCTCAAGTGATGTCACTTTGTTTAAAGAGCGGCAACGCGACCATTTTTAAGGGCGGCAGTGAAGCGAAGAACTCCAACCGCGCTCTTTTTGACGTTCTGATCGCTGCAATGGAAACAGTTCCCGATATTCCTATTGATGCTTTTGCCCTTGCCGAAAGCCGTGACGATGTCGCCGAAATGCTGAAATTTGACCAATACATTGACCTTCTCATTCCGCGCGGCTCAAATGATTTCGTCAAATACATTCAAGACAACACGCGCATTTCCGTTCTCGGGCACACGAGCGGCATTTGCCACGCGTACGTTGCCGAGTCAGCCGATTTGGATACGGCGTACACTGTTTGTCTCGACTCCAAAATTCAATATCCTGCCGCGTGCAACGCGATTGAAACACTTCTCGTTAACGACAAAATCGCGGAAAAATTCCTTCCCGAAATGTGCCGTATTTATCAAAACCACGGCGTCGAACTTCGTTTTGATGACGCTTCTTACAAAATTGCCGAAAAAGCAGGCATAACGGATTTGGAAAAGGCGATCGATGCGGATTGGGATGCAGAATACAATGATTTGATCCTCTCCATCAAAATTGTCGGCTCCGTTGATGAAGCCATTCATCACATCAACAAACACGGGTCCCATCACACTGATGTGATTCTTTCAGCCGACCAAAAAGAAATCGATACATTTACAGGGCTTGTTGACTCCGCAAGCGTCATGATTAATGCTTCTTCCCGATTTGCGGATGGCTTCCGTTACGGTAAAGGTGCGGAAGTCGGAATCAGTACCAATAAAATTCATTCCCGCGGCCCGGTTGGCATGGAAGGCTTAATGATTTACAAATACATTCTCGTTGGAGGCGGCCACATCGTCAAAGATTACGCCGGCGGCAGCTCAAAATCCTACAAGCACGAAAAGATACAGGAGAAATATTGCCGGCTTTCATAAGCAGTGATCAAAAATGGCAGACAAATCGATCAATCGCAAAGAGATATTCAAAGATGTTTCCCGCATTGTTATTAAAATCGGGACGACATCCGTCATGAAAAATGAAACATCCGTCAACACAGCGTTTTTAGAAAGCATTGCGGCGCAGACGGCCGAGCTTTTAAAGGAAGGCAAAGAAGTGATTCTGGTCACGTCAGGGGCAATCGGCATCGGCTTAAATATTTTGGGCATTCCGACGAAGCCGCGCGAAATTCCGATCCGTCAGGCAGCTGCGGCAGTCGGCCAGGCTGAACTGATGCGTTACTGGAGTGAAGCTTTTCATAAATACGGCTTGAAATCCGCTCAAATTTTGCTTTCTTATGATTTTTATTCCGACCGCATCAAATACCTGAATCTTCGAAACAGTATCGGAGCGCTTCTCAGCTATGGCGTCATTCCGATCATTAATGAAAATGACAGCACATGCACAAACGAAATCGAAACGGTTTTCGGCGACAACGACAGATTATCGGCGTTGGTTGCAAGCAAAATCGAAGCGGACCTGCTGATTCTTCTCTCAGACATTGACGGCCTTTACAATAAAAATCCGAAACTTCATGATGATGCGAAGCTGATCCCGTTTGTTGAAAAGATTACGCCTGAGATCGAAAGATACGGCGGCGATCCGACGAGCGCAAAAGGCGTCGGCGGCATGCGCACAAAGATTGTTGCGGCAAAAATCGCTGAAAAGTCCGGCTGCCACATGATTATCACAAACAGCCAAATCGACAATGTGATTACGCGTTTGGTTGCGGGCGAAGAAATCGGCACGCTTTTTTATGCGGACACCGAACATATGTCCAACAACAAAAGCCGGTGGATTGCGCTTTCCAAATCTTTTGGAACGATTACGATCGATCGCGGCGCAATGGACGCCCTGCTGAAAACAAGCGGCTTGCTTCCGAAAGGAATCGTTGCGGTGACGGGCGATTTTGAGCGCGGCGATGTCGTTGATATTGAATGTGGCGGCGCAGTTTTCGCAAAAGGCATAACCGACTATGACGCCGAAGAGATTCAATTGATTAAGGGCGCGCACACCGATGATATTGAAAAGCTCATCGGGCACAAAGATTACGACAACGTGATTCGAAAAGAAAACTTGTCATTGCTGGATTAATTGCCGTTCATTATTCTTTAATTTATTTTCATCCATTTTAAGAGAGGTTTCATATGACACTAACTGAACAAAAAATAGGTTTCTTGGGTGCCGGTAAAATGGCATCCGCGATCATTAAAGGACTTTTGGAATACGGCATAATGCCTGACAACATTGCGGCCGGTGAACATTGGGCGCCTGCTGCGGATGCGGCGCGCAAAGAATTCGGCATTTATGTAACGGAAAACAACGCGGAAGTCGTTAAGCGCTCCGATATTTTAATTATCGCCGTCAAACCCAAAGATATTGAAGGAGCCTTGTCAACAGCAGGCGACACAAAAAACAAACTTTTTATTTCTATTGCGGCCGGCATCACAATCAATAATTTGGAAAGAATGGCCGGGCACAATGCTCGTGTTATTCGTGCCATGCCCAACATCTGTGCAACAGTTCTTCAAAGTGCAACCGGCATCAGCCGCGGTACAAATGCGACCGCTGAAGATGCGGCAGTTGCAATGGAGATTTTTTCCGCAATCGGCGTTGCGATGGAAATCAATGAAAACTTACTCGACGCCGTTACCGGTCTTTCGGGAAGCGGTCCCGCTTTTGTTTTCGAAGTCATTGAAGCGATGGCCGACGGCGGTGTTTATGCGGGTCTTGACCGCGGCACAGCTCAAACGCTGGCGGCACAGACCGTTCTCGGGGCCGCAGTCATGGTCATTGAAAGCGGCGTGCATCCGGGCGCTCTGAAGGATATGGTCTGCTCACCCGGGGGAACAACGATTGAAGGCGTTTCCGTTCTGGAACGAAGAGCCGCTCGCTCCGCGTTCATGGATGCGGTGATTGCGGCTGCCGACAAATCGGAAAGGCTTGGGAAGAAGTGATATTTTAAATGCTTTTAAAATCTATATAATTCTCGTAAAAGAAGGTGGGTCAATGAAAAAACATATTCAAAATCTAAAAATTTCGTCTTTTAGAGGAATCCGTGAATTAGACCTATTGGATTTAGCTGATATCAACATATTTGTCGGCGATAATAACTCAGGGAAAACCAGTGTATTGGAAGCAATTCAGATTCTTAGTAATCCCGGTCTGTATAATCTGATCAGTGTATCCAGAGGGCGAGAAATGTATGGATTTGGGCTTAGGAGTGGCTTAAATCGCTTTGAATCGTTTATGTATATGTTCACTGATTATTATCCTTCTTCTGAAATTGATCAATATTCTATGAAATTTGATTCAACTGTTGGAGATGAAAAGGGTTCTGTTGAAATTATCGGCTCACTTGTTAATCAACGAATTGATTGGGATGATTATATCAGAGAAAATCCTCGTCTAAAACGTAATTCCTCAGAATCAATTGAAAAAGAAGAGCTATTTGAAAAAGAATTAGAAGTTTTGACATTTATAGGTCATCTGAAATCTACATTTACTGATTCATTGTTGGATGAAAATGTGGAATTTAATGACTACAAAAGACCCGATTTCCAATCTAAATCAAAGCCGAGTTTGTTTCCTGTGAGAAAAGTTTCCCCAATGGATCATATCGGAACGAGTTCTTACTCTCGAATCATCGACGATATGAATTTTAGGGCACAGGCTGTTGAATTCCTGAAAGAGTTTGAACCAAATATTCTTGATTTACGCTACATTGGAGATGGGCGTTATACTGTTGTTATTGAAACTGATTCAATGGCTCTCCCTCTATCTGTTTATGGTGACGGAATGAAAAAAGTCTTAACATTATTAAATGCATTAATTTCTTCTAAGTCCGGAGTAGTTCTCGTTGATGAAATTGAAACATCTGTCCATACATCTGCAATGAGGGAAACTTTTGGATTTTTTTTAGAAACTGCTAAAAGTTTAAATGTACAACTCTTCCTGACAACGCATAGCCTTGAAGCTGTTGACAAATTGTTAGAAAGCGCAGGTGACGACTTGAGCCGAATTCGAGTGATTCGGCTTAAAAATAAAGCTGGAAAAACTTACGCGAAAACAATTTCGGGAACTCAGGCAAAAGATTATCGAGAAAGACTTGAAATGGAGCTGCGAATATGAAGAGTGTCATTCTTTGTGAAGGACGTGATGACATGTGGCTTCTTGGCTATCTGTTACACAAATGGTCTTCAGAAAAATGGAAATATGTAAAAGGAGGTAAAATTTCAACTCTCTACGACATTCCGACTTTGTATGAAAATTCAGGCCATACAATAAGGAAAAGAGATGATACTGATGACAAACTTGCAATATGGTCTGTTGGTGGAAAAGATAACTTCCTGAGTGCGTTAAATGAAATAAATATTATAAACACAAATCAACCGGAGGAGCGCCTTGAAAATATTATTTTTGTTATAGACCGAGATCAAAATGAAATTGTAGAAACGATGAAAGTTTTCCAGGAATGGTTTAAACAAAACAATTGGCATGTCGAATTGAAAAACAATGAAAAATGTGAACTGAGCTATATGGTTGAAGATGAAAAGTATAATTTGTGCATTTGCCCCATCATTTTTCCATTTTCGGAATGCGGTGCATTAGAAACCGTGTTAATGGATTCGTTCTCAAACTCTTGCCCTGAATTAAATTACATTGTATGTCAAGCAAAAAAATACATCTCAGAATTATCCGAAAGCGACAAGGTCCCTTCATATTTAAATGAAAGTCGTGGCAGGTTAAAAGCAGAATTTTCATCGGTTATTTCTGTTGTTAACCCGACACGGTCTTTTGATGCATCTAAAGAAATTCTTATGAGTCATAAATGGGAGGAATATGAAGTCGTTAAAACTCATTTCGAACTTTTAAATCAGATTTTTATTCGAAACTATTCTTGATGTAATTCTTTTTTATTTTTTCTTCATGAAGGCGATATCTCCCAAAGTCGGGCCGCTGCTGCTGCGCTGCTTAAATGTTTCGCTTGAGTCGAATGCTTCCGTTAACTTGATGTTGAGCTCTTTTTCAAGCTTTTTCATAACGGTTTCTTCGGGATGGATTTCTTTACGCTCGATTTTCTTAATCAGAGTCGCTTTTTCCTTAATTTTCAGAGCCAAGTCTTCCTGACTGAGACCTTTTGCTTCACGCGCTTTTTTAATGACCGTGTCATAATCCTCGACAAGCTCGTTTTCAAGACCGGCAAAATAATTCCTCGGTTTGGCTTTCGGCGCTTCGTGTCCGCTTTGCGGTGCATAGCGGATCGGTGCAGGCGTTCCGTAAGCTTTGCCTGTTTGATTGACGGGTCTTTTCTCAATGACAGTTCCGAGCTTTGCGCATTCGGAACAGGCTTTAAATTCCGCGCCTTCGATTTTTACGGCTGTCGTCGGAAATTTCGTTTTTCTGCCGCAAACTTCACATTCATAAGATTCCATCGGATTTTTCCATCCTTGTTTTAAATTTAGGTTTAAATTTTATGTTTAAACAAACAATCGTAACAAATGAATTGTGAGATCCAATTCATTTTAAATTTTTGGTATAAATCTATCACTCATTATACGAATACGTTTTATTAATCATTTCGATTCAAATCGCTCAATTCAAATAATTCACTTCTGTTCATTCTGATAGGTTCTAATACATTCGTAATTTTAGAAAAGTATATATTTTCACTAACGAATTCAAATATACTATTATATTAAAAACAGAACAGCCTGATAATCAAAACGGCAGCAGTCTATCGCTGACGTCTGTTTGATATGCACGGCAATTTTACAGAGGAGCAACAAAAAATGGAAAAAATGGCCAAACCGAGGGATAAGTTCGTTTATTCTGCGGATAAGCGCGTTCCCGAAACGGATGACATTCATGTGTCTGAAATCTCGGCTGATTCGGAAGTGGAGCGTCTTTCAGCCGAATTAAAGAAGGCGGAAACGCTTTTGAAGAGGACAAAAACGATTTCGGCGCAGAGACTTGAAGAGATTAAATCATTAAAGGAGTCTGCCGGTTCCGAAAAAAGAGGAGTTTCAGAAGATGCTGAAAAAATTCGGACCGTTTATGATTCGCTTTTATTCGATTACAACAAATTAACTGAAGAGAAATCAGAAATCGGGGTCGCTCTCGAAAAATCCAAAACCGAGCTTGCCGCAGCCAAGGAAAGTTTAAACAACACGCGCAGTGAGCTTGTCAAAAGCCACAAAGATTTATATGTCACACGCGAAGAGGTCATTCTCTCTCAGGGGATTATTCAGTCGCTTGAATCTCAGAAGAAGTCTGTTGAGTATGATAAACTTCATTTTGAGCGCGAAACAAAGCGCCTTCGAGTTGAATTAGACCGCATGAAAACAACGCCGCTTTTGATGGGGACCGTTGTTAAAATGATTGACAGCGATCATGTCGTCATCCGCAGTTCTGCCGGTCCGCAGCTTGTTGTCAGCGCGCCGATGGATATGACGGAGAAAGAGCTTGCGCCCGGAACGAATGTGGCGCTCAATCAGCAGACTTTTTCCATCGCCGAAGTTCTTCCGATGCTGGAAGAGCCGGAAGTATCCGCTCTCGAACTCGTCGAGTCAACGAATGTGACTTATGAACAAATCGGCGGTCTCGGGGATCAGCTTCGTGAAATCCGTGAAGTTGTCGAGCTGCCGCTCTTGAAGCCTGAAATTTTTGAACGCATCGGCATTGAGCCGCCGAAAGGCGCTCTTTTGTACGGTCCGCCGGGAACGGGCAAAACGCTGATTGCAAAAGCGGTTGCCAACGCGACAAACGCGACTTTCATCCGTGTTGTCGGCTCCGAATTGGTTCAGAAATACATCGGTGACGGCGCTAAGATGGTTCACGAGCTTTTCGAAATGGCTCAAAAGAAGGCGCCTTCAATCATTTTTATTGACGAAGTCGATTCCATTGCTTCCCGAAGAACGGATGATACAACCAGCGCCGACCGCGAAATTCACCGAACGCTCATGCAGCTTCTGGCGGAAATGGACGGCTTTAACCGCCGCTCCAATGTCAAAATCATTGCCGCGACCAACCGTTTGGACATTTTGGATCCGGCTATTTTGAGACCCGGTCGCTTTGACCGCATGGTTTTTGTTCCGCTGCCGGATGCCGACGGGCGTGAATCCATCTTTAAGATTCATTCTGAAAAAATGACGATTTCAGGTGATGTTGACTTTAAGGAACTCGCCAAGATGGCGGAAGGCACAAGCGGCGCCGACATCAAAGCGATTGTCACGGAGGCCGGTATGTTTGCCGTCCGCGAAGAGAAAATGTCGATTGGAAAGTCGGATTTCATCAACGCAATTGCAAAGGTTGCGGAAGCCAAGAAAAAGGAAGAGCTGCCCGTTCCGGAGCACATGTTCTACTAACAAAAAAATTCCTCGCTCCGCTTGGAATTTTTCAATCAGAGGGCGGGGGCGATGTTTGCTGAAAAATCGCGTAAGCGATTTTTTGGCGTCCGGACGGCGCGAAGCGGCGAACGGCTATGCTTTCGCCGCGCGCGCAAGCCACCCTATTTTTCTCTTAGTTTTTAAAAACTCGCTCGTCGTTTATTATAATTCAACAGCAGAAAAACATGCTCCGACATTTTCAATTATTGAAACTGATCGCCGTAAACATCTCGAAATTCCGAATCGCGCATCAGACAGCCCGCAGCTTTGCTATAAGCCGGGTCGGCGCGGATTTTCTTCCATGCATTTTTCACGGCATCTTTTCCCGTTTTCACGTTGCCGTATGGAATCGGAACGCAAGAGCATGGCAAAATATCTCCTTCGGGCGTAATATGGAGCCACTGCCTGCCCGCCATGCAGCCGAATTCGTCAATGACGAGCGATCCTGAAAACAATTTCGGGCCGGATTTGTCGGCGGCGCATTTGAGAGCGAATTGTTTGAAAATTTCATGCTGCTCCGGCGTTAAAATATCGGCGGTATTGCTGATCCAACGTCCTGTCGGAACGATTTCATAAAAAGAAAGTTCGTGAACGCCGAGCGTTTTTGCAAGCGTGTAAACAGCATCCAAATCGTTGACATTGTGCGGCGCGAGCACGACATAAATATTCACTAAAAGACCGGCGGCAAGAGCGTTTTTAATTCCCGCCGTCGCTGTTTTAAAAATACCGGAAACGCCGCGCATATAATCGTGTTTTTCCTCAATCGGACTGTCAATGCTGATTGTGATAGAGTAGAGTCCCGCTTCTTTAAGCGATCTCGCTTTTTCTTCGGTCAGCCCGACGCCGGACGTAAACATGCAGGCAATCGCTTTTTTCGGGTCAACGTAAGAAATCAATTCTTCCAAATCCGCATAGCTGAGCGGCTCACCGCCGTCAAAAATAATGTTTGTTGCGCCTGCGCCGATCGCCTGATCAATAGCCTCTTTTGTTTCCGCAACGGCCAGTTTGGAATGATTGTTTTTATTCGGCAGCGCGCAGTGCAGACAGCGGTTCGGGCATTCTTCCGTAATGGAAATCGTCACTTGTTCAGGTCGATACTTCCCGAGCGCGGATTTCATACGGCCTTGAACCATTCGCTTAAATGCGGGCGACGGAATCGGCGGCATCCATGTCGAATAAATTAAAGAGTCGCCGTATTTGAGAGCGTAACTTTCAAGAGGGGTATTTGCAGAATCAGCGGTTTTTGCGGTCAATTCGGCAATGTATTTTTCGTTGTCAAAAAATGCCATTTCCTGCGCGACCGTTTTTTTTAAAACAGGAGACAGAATGCCGCCGGCGGAAACTTTCGTTTTGCCTGCGATGGGTTTTATGTCAACCCGAAAAACAGGATTTTTGTAAATCGGATATTTCATTCTGCCACCTAAAACTCGTTCGTTATCGCTTCATCGTTTGATTCGTTATCTGTTTCTGAAGAAAGCGCCTGCTTTCAAAATTGAAGAAGGCTTCTTCTGAAGCATTAACGTCAGGACAGATAAACCTTGGTTGACGGTTTTTCCTTTAATCAGTGAAGAAACGTCTTCGTCTTCAAAAAGTTCGAAAAGCTCGTCAATTTCAGAATCATCCATTTTTCGAAGCGTCTCAAGACCGATGCGCCCGAAAACATGTTCCGTATAGAGTGAACTGCGCCAATCCGATCTGTATTTGGAAAGCGTTCTTGCAGAGTAATCGCCTTTGGCAATGGCCATTGCGCCGACATTTCCGGCGATTTGCCCGGCATGCATCGCGTAGCCGATGCCTGATTGTCCGGCAGCGCCGCCCGCAACCATAATGTTGTCGGTATAAGTTTGATTCGGAATCGCAACGATCGGGTCGCCCGCGCTTTTGCGTTCAACAATTTCAAATTCGTCATCAGAAATGTTTTTGAGCTCTTTAAAGCGCTCAATCCAAGGGTTAAGAAATGAATCGACATTTTTTCCGTGACGGCGGACGTAAACACCGATTGCGGCCTCATCCTCGCCGCGCGGAAGATAAGTGGCTTTCCAGCCGGGAGCAAGGCTGCCGACAAAGTACTCGGCATAACCGGGCTCACCGATTCCGGGCGCTCGAATGGTTAACTCGGTTCCCCAGGCGATATCTTCCGGATGCTTCATCGTTTGAAGACCGACAGCTTGCGCGTTTTTGGATAAAATGCCGTCTGCGATAATAACAACTTTTGCTTTAACACGGTCAGTGACATCGGCATTTCCGGAAGCGGTTTTTAAAACAACGCCCGAATCTTTGCGGTTTAAGCCGACAACTTCGACTCCCGTTTTGATTTCAACGCCTTCGGAAAGCGCTTTCTTTTCATAAAAGCGGTCAAATGCGCCTTTGTCCAAAGCGTAGCCTTGCGTTTTCACTTTGATTTTGTGACCGCCCGGTGAAATCAATTTCATTCCTTTAATATTGTGAACAACGTAAGACGAATCGATTTTTTCGCCCGTAATATTCATCATGCCTTTAAAAACGGAGTTGGCCGGATGCGGGTCTTTGCCGATTTCTTCTTTCTTCTCAAACAGCGTCACTTTTGCGCCGCCGAGCGCCGCGTAGCGCGCCGCCATCAAACCGGCAGGAGATGCGCCGATAACCGCAATATCAGTTTTAATCGTCATATAAATCGCCTTTGAAAAATATATGAAAAATATCTTATTTTCGCTGAATGCGTTTTTAATTCATTCGCTTCTATTAATTCACTTTTATTATTCGTTTTTATTTTATTTATTCATTTTTATTGGGCTTATTCGTTTTAATTTTTCACTGTTATGCGCCGAAAATCATGCCGGCCAAACCGCTGTAACCGCTTACGTAAATCAGCAGAATGACATCAATAATCATTGCCGAGAATATGACACCGCGATAATTGGAGCCTTCAACGAACAGCTTGCCGCCGAGTTCGGGCTTGGGATTTTTAATAAACAAAGTACTGCGCCAAATCATCCAAATGCCTGATGCGAGTGCGATAATGAAATAAAACGGACCGAGACTTGCCGCAAATCCGATTGCCAGAGACAGCAGAACACCGATGATCCAAATGACTAAAATGAATTTGGATGTTGCCGGAATGCCGTATGTGACGGGAAATGTGGGCGCGCCTTTTGCGCGGTCGCCTTCAACGTCGCGACAGACACCTGCAAGCGTAAAGCCCCAATCGGTCATACAAATCATTAAACCGAATAAAATTCCTGCAAGCGGAATCATATACGGACTGACAGAATCCATTAAAACGCCGGCCGGGTCAATCGCAAGCCAAATGCCGATTGGGACCAAACCGTAGGCGATGCCGACAGAGACGAAACTGAACGGTGTTTTTCTTTTGAAAACGATTGTGTAAAGTGAAATGACCAATGTCGCGATAATCAAAATAACGAATGCTTCGAGATTCAAGTAAAGCGCGCACGCTGCTGAAATCAATCCGAGGAAGAGTGCGTAAAGGAAAGCCGATTTTTGGGAAACTTCATTTGAAGGAAGCGGCCGATCAGGCATGTTAATAGTGTCAATGTCAATATCCATAACATCATTAAAAGTATAAGCGCTGGTAATCGCACAGAAGCCGCCGATTGTGGCTAAAACAAAAGGCAAAAATTCAGGCAGTGCGCCCGTTGCAAAATAAGCGGCAAGTATCGCCGCCGCCGCCGGAAGCGTTATATCCATAAACATTATGGGCGGTCTGAGAAATGTGATATAAGCTTTCAATTGATTCGTTATTGACAAAGGCATCACCTGAACCGGAAAACTTTAACGGCTGCGAAAAAGAAAACGCGTTGCCTGAAAAGTACAAACCCGGAAGAACGAAATATAATTTTAACGAAATAGATATATCGTGTATTTGTAAACCAACAAACAGACAGATTATTTAAAACTATTTGCTACAACATTATTTTGCAAATCATTTTTCATTCTTTGACCGCCCCGTCAGGGGCGGTCAATCTGCTTTGACTGATCATTAAGAGCGGTCAATCAGCATTGTCATTCATTTCTCTTTTTCAATTTTTGCGCAATTATTCTTCTTCATTCATTGCTTCGATTTCATCGGCTTTATTAAGAACCGTTTCCTCAATCCGGCAGACTTTTCCAAGCGCATCAAAGCAGGATGCGTCAAATTCGTTCAAACGCTTGCCTTTAACGAATGTAAATTCCGCGTCGGGGTTTTCTTGAATTAAGGCAATCGTATTTTTAAGAGCGTTTTCTAAAGACTGAAGCGAGGGCCTGTTTTGAACTTCTGCATTGAACGGGTAGTTTTCATCAAGCTCCGACGGAAAAGCGCCGAAAGGCGGCTTAAAATAAAGAACATGATCAAAGTCGGCATCTTTTAAGCCGCTTTTATTGTACTTCGCGGGTCTGATCAAAACTTTGCCGGACAATGAAAAACGATTCAAACGCTTACCGTAGCGCAAAACTTCCGGGCGTTTTGCAGACTCAGCGCTGCATTCAAAGAACGTTGATTTAGCGGCCGGATCGCATTCTTCAAGCCATGCGGAATGCGCGTACAGGGCGGACAAAGCACTGACCATCTGCGGATGGGAATGGCAGCGAAGCTCAACTAATTCCATCAATTTTCCTTCGTGAATCGCCTGTTTTATTAAGCGGATTTCTTCAAATGTGACATATAAGTTGTGACGCGCAAGCAACTCTTCTTTGTTTGCTGCTTTTTGTATGCTTTCGGCCGTATTTTTGGAACAAACCGGACAGGAACAAGGCAGATATTTGAGGCGCTCAAGCGGATAAGTGCCATTGACCGTTATGTAGCGGCCGCCTTTTGCGTACAGCGCGTAAGCCGCAGAGTCAAACAAATCGCAGCCGAGCGCAACGGCAAGCGCGAACATCATCGGGTGGCCCGCGCCGAACAAATGAACGGGAACGGTTGGATCCAGCGTCGATTTTGCAGCAGCGATGATGTTGACCAAATCCTCATAACGGTAAGCTTCCATGAGCGGAACAACGGCGCCGATCGGGTAAATGTCAAAGTCGAGATCGGATACGAATGCGGCGCTTTCCGCTCTCAACTCCAAATACGTCGATCCCTGAATCGGACCGGCAATAAGCATATCATCACCGCGCTGTTTTTCAATTCCGTTTTTGGCGTTTTCGGCAGCCTGCACGCGGCGCTCTTCCACCAAACAGCGGGCTTCCGCAAGTCTTTCGTTGGTAATTTCTAATTCTTCTTTTGCCTGACTGTAACGGACATCGGGCGCTGTCGGAATATCCAAAGGAACGCCGATGTCGGTTCCAATCGCCTGCTCAAAAGCGATAATTTCGTGATTTTCAACATTTACGTCGCCATATACTGAAAGCTGAAAAGAGCCGGAGTCTGTCATAATCGGTCCGTCAAAGCCGATTAAAGCATGGAGGCCGTCTTTAAGCGCTTTTTCGCGAAGTTCCGGCTTGCTGTAAATAATGTACGAATTGGTAATCAAAATCTCCGCGCCGAATTCACGCATTTCGGCGGGTTCGACTGTCCGCAGATTTGGGTTAATCACCGGCATGACCGTCGGTGTTTCAACGATGCCGTGCGGCGTTTTTAAACGGCCGATTCTTCCGGCGGCATCCTTTTCAATAATTTCAAAAATTTTTGACATTTTTTTATCCTCTGAAAAATTGAGTCTTCTATTAAATTATAGCCAATACAATCACAAAAGAGTCAAATAATTAACGGAAAAAAGTTTGCTCAAATTTTGCTCCCTTCGGTCTCAAAATTTCAGGGTTTGACCGGTCCGAAGGAGCGGTCAATCAGGGGACAGTGGAGGGCGATATTTGTGTAACGCTTCACGTTTAGCGGCTTCGCCGCGCGCGCGAGCCGGGCCGTTTTTCATTTAACTGTTTAAAAACTTCACCTCACCTTTTTCAAAATAAACAAAAATCTCGAAATCAGAGATTTAAAATACAAACAAAAGCATCACTCTTCTCATGAAATATATTGTCATTATCGGAGACGGCATGGCTGATCTTCCGATTCCCGAGCTGGGCGGAAAAACAATTTTACAAGCTGTTGAAACGCCGAACATGGATTACCTTGCAAAACATGGACGGACCGGTCTTGCAGTTACGGTTCCGGAAGGCTTCCCCCCCGGAAGTGATGTCGCCAACATGTCTGTTTTCGGCTATGATCCGGCCGTTTATTACACGGGGCGCTCACCGCTTGAAGCGCTCAGCATGGGCGTTTCTCTTCACAGTAATGAGCTGGCTTTTCGAACCAACTTAATTACAATCGGAAATGCTGACGGAACGGTCGGTGCCGACGGGCCGGAACTCTCCGATGCGTACATTGTCGATTACAGCGGCGGGCATATTTCTTCGAAGGAAGCGAAGGAATTAATCGAAGCGGTTGACAAAGAACTCGGAACCGGCAAGTTCAAGTTTTATCCCGGAATCAGCTACCGCCACTTGCTTGTTGTACAGGACAATTACGGCAAAGATTTAGCATTCACGCCGCCGCATGACATTACCGGAAAGAAAGCGTCTGATTATTTCCCGAAAGGAAATGAGGGTAATAATGAGAATGATTCAAAAACGGCTCAAACTTATTCGGATATGATGGCTGCTTCTTACCATATCTTAAAAGACCATCCTGTCAACAAAAAACGTATTGCTGAGGGGAAACTTCCGGCCAATTGCATTTGGTTTTGGGGGCAAGGCAATGCGCCGAAGTTTGAATTGTTTGAAAAGCTTCATCACAAAACAGGCGCCGTCATTTCGGCGGTTGACCTTCTCAAAGGGATCGGCGTCGCCGCAGGCCTTGATGTGATTGAAGTGGAAGGCGCAACCGGATTTTTGGACACGAATTATAAAGGAAAGGCAGACGCCGCAATGGAAGCGCTCAAAACGAAAGATTTTGTTTTCGTTCATATTGAAGCGCCGGATGAATGCGGTCACCTCGGTAATTATAAATTAAAAATGCAGGCCGTCGATGATTTAGACTTAAAGATTGTCGCGCCGCTCTTAGAATATGCCAAATCTTTGGACGAACCTTGTCAAATTCTTGTTATGCCCGATCATCCGACGCCCGTTGCTTTAAAGACGCACACGTGCGATCCGGTTCCGTTTGTTTTATACGATACGCGCGAGGAGAATGCAGATAATGTCTCTGTTTATGATGAAGAGTCTGTTAAAAGCGGAAGTCTCGGGACGGTTTACGCGCCGAAATTGATTTCTTTGATGATTGAAAGTGAGAATGAACCAAGCGAGAACGAATAATATTAAGTGGCAATTTGAAGCGTGTTTTGAAATAGATTAATATATTTCAAGCTCTTCTTAACTTAAAGTAACATACAAAATTGTTATTTTATATCATTTCCTGCCTTCAGCGACGAGGTATTCTTACACTTCTCCATTGAATGCAGGCAAATCAAAAACGATGTAATACAGGATGGGTGAGGGGAAATGAATCCGTTCAATAAAAAACAAACAAAAGAAAAAGACAACGAGCAAGAAGCTGAATCAGAAAGCAAATCTTCAATGAATAATATTTTCAGCAAGCTGACATCGTTTGGAAAGAACAATAAAGAAAACGCTTTCGGCGAATTCCGACAGACACCGCTGATGGATTTAATTGAACGCAAGAACGATATCGTTTTAAAAGTCGATCTTCCGGGCGTTACGAAAGATGATGTGACGCTCGAAATTCAGGACAGATTGTTAACGGTTCGTGCCGAATGCCTCACGGACATCGAAGAAGGGATTTACATCCGCCGTGAAAGGTTTTACCGCAAATATGAAGGGTCTGTCAATATTCCCGTTCAAATCGATGAAGAAAGAGCAACGGCGAAATTGGCAAACGGCGTTTTGACAGTTTTCCTGCCCAAAAAAATCGACACAATTGAAGTCGAAGATTAATTTTATTTTTGCTTTTTCTCTTTCTTTCCTTTTCTTTTTTCCTTTCTTTTTAACTCTCTTCTTTTCTCCTTCTGCACGCTGCAATTTCGCCGTTCGCGCGCAAGTCGTTCAATTTTTCAAAGAACTCAAACAAAAAAAAGACTGTGTTTTTCAAAGGGCACAAACACAAAAAATAGGATACGGCAGAACACTATTTTTCAAAAACAGTTCAAAAAAATAAAAAATTCACTCGCAATCGAATGAATTGATAAAATTCGGCTAAAACAGCCTCAATTAAGCTTTTGAAAACGTGCCGGAAATGCTCAAAAGACCTGAGCCGAGCGAGATGCGGAGCTTTGAACCTTCAAATACAGCGGAGCCGGCTCGGACATTCTGGTAATAAAGAGCGTAACCGTTGTCGCTTTTCTCCCATGTTCCTTTCATTTCAAAAAGACCCACTTTTGCGACATATGATCCGTCTCGGTCAAAGGTCACGGTTGTATTTGTGTCATCACTGTTCCATGTTCCGACAATTCTGTCGCCGAGACAGCCGGAAAACAGACAGACTGCCAAAACAAGTATCAAAACGGATGCGATTAAGATTTTTCTAATCAATAGTATCCCTTCAGTAGATTTTTTCAGATAAAGATGCCGAAATGAATGAAGAATCGGCACATACTAAGAAACACTTGCAATATAAAATTTTTATTATACTCTTAAAAGCAAAGCAACCCAGAATAAATGAGAAAAACAAAAAGTGAAAAGGAAACCCCTCGGAGCTACGCTCCGAGTTGACCGTTCCTTCGGACCGGTCAAAACTCAAAATAGATAAATGCAAAGTAGTCCCAAGCGGATTCGAACCGCTGTCACCGGCTCCAAAGGCCGGAATGATTGACCACTACACTATGGGACTGCTGAGAATGAATGAGAAAGGAAACGCTGGCATAAAAAGATTTTGATATGAAAAAGAGCGGAAATTATCAACATATTTTTGAAAACAAACACATTCATGCAAATCTGCTCAACAAAAGGAACAAGGTTTTTGCTGGATTATTTTTGATACATTTTATCAAAATTTTTGATTCAATTGTTTATCAAATATTTTCATGGCTTTTTTAAAATTTTGAAGAAGAATCAGAGCTTTTTATTCCGATTTTTTGAGATTTTCCGTGTTTTTTTTCAAAATGAATACACTTGTATTTGTTCACCATTCAAGCACCAAAAAATCGGCGCCGTATTAAATTTTTGCAATTTTTTCAGACAAAGCAATGCACGATATCTTTCGAGTAATAAAACTTTAGCTTTATATAGCTAAAACTGCATTTAAGTATAAGAATCAAAATTTTACGTTGCTTGAATGATTCGCAGGTAAAACTGCAGGCAATAAAAACATGGGGATGTTTGCCGAACGTGATCTAAACGTCTTTGAAGTCATCATTTCAAGCAGATTCATTTAAAATTTGATTGCATTCAACAATTCCAAAGAGTGACAAGTATCAACAAAAATCATAACGATTGATTATGAATCAATTGAGACTGAATCATTGAGACCGGAATTTGTTTGAAAAATAAGACGGATGCATTTGATGGAAAAAGATTACATCATTATCGGGATTTATTTTGAGATATATTTTTGATTTATTTAAGTCATATTCGGGGGGCCGGCTTTGAACAAACAAACTGTTGCATTAACTTTAAGCGATATTGTCTGTCTTTCGGAAAAAAGACGCACGATTCTTTTGCTTCTCGGAAAAAAAGGACATACGATCGACGAATTCACTGAAAAGATGAATATGACCGCGCATTCACTGGCGCCTCAGCTCAAGACGTTAAGAGATGAAGAAATCGTTATCTTAAAAGACGGCATGTATGAACTGACAAATATCGGCCGTGTTCTTGTCGAGAACATGTATCCGCTTTTTGGAACGATTGACATTCTTGAAAAAGATTACCGTTATTGGTTCAGTCGAAACCTTTCGGTTATCCCGGCTGATTTGATGGAACGCATCCGCGAAATCGGCAGTTACAAGCTTTTGGAGTACGACATCAGCGAATACATGTTCGATGTGCCGGCTGAGTTCAGCGATAATTTCAAAAAATCGAAAAGCGCCATGTGTCTTTTGACCGTTTATCATCCGGTTTACACTGAAATGTAGTTCGAGATGGCTGAATCCGGCAAAGAAATGACGATCATTGCCGCGCCCAAGGTTTACGAGAGATTCGTTGAAGACCATGAAAAACGCCTAAAAGAAATTGTTCAAAAGGAAAACGTCACATTCATGATATGGGATGACAAAGGCAGCGCCATCGGTCCGTCATTGACGCTGACGGATGTTTTCACATATATTTACTTCTTCAACAATGACGGCGTTTACGACAACAAAAGCATTGTCAGCACGGAAGACAGCACGCGCACATGGGCGAAAGAGCTGTACAAACATTATAAAAAACAGTCATCGGCCATTGAAAAATAAAATGGTTTGCCAAAAGATAATTGGCGGACTCACCATTTATAATTCTTTTTTTAGAATTACGAATCTGTTTTGAATTACTTTTTTGAAAGATTGTGACGCGAGTTTCAAAGTATTAAAATAAAAAATGGAGCAGCTTCGCGCGCGTCGGGGGCCGCAAAAAATCACGAAGCGATTTTTCAGCAAACATCGCTCCCCGAAATGAAGTGAGCAATTTTTTGAGAATACAATTTACTTAAGATTATAAACAATGAATCCATTAACATTGCCATGGAATCCCAGAATGTACAAAAAATTGTTATCGGCGCTTTATCATTAGCAGCTTTCGCTGTTTTATGGGAGCTGCTGGCCATTTACGTTAATAATTCATTTTTCTTGCCCCGTTTTTCCAGTGTCTTTTCGGCCTTTCTCAGTATCATTCAAACATCCGTTTTCTTTACCGACGTTGCGATCAGTTTATACCATTTCTCTATCGGTTTCCTCTTTGCGCTTCTTGTTGGCGTTCCGGTCGGCATGATGATGGGCTGGTTCCCGTTTTTGGACAAAACGTTCAGTCCGATTGTTGAAATTTTCAGACCGATTCCGCCTTTGGCATGGATTCCGT
>JAIRKA010000067.1 GCA_031260345.1 Methanosarcinales archaeon | reverse complement strand
GTTTGCCTGAAGATTAATTCCGTTTGAGCCGTTTGTGATTGTCACGTTTCTGAGAACGAAACTCTCATTTCTCGGAATGATTGAGAAGCCGCCCAAATCCAGAATGACAGCTTCGCGGTTTTCACCTTCAATCGTTAATGTTTTTCCGACGCTGATATTGGCCGATGTTTCATAAACGCCTGCGTGAATCAAAATAGTGTCGCCGTTGGCGGCCGCGCTGATTGCTTCGCTGAGTGTTTGAAAATCAGCATCTGCCCCGCCGACCGTCCATTCTTTAGCGGCGGCAGTTCCGGTCAGAGCGAGCAGAATCAAAAAGGAAAGCAAAAGAACTTTCCCGATTGTTTTTGTTTTGTTTGTGATTTTTGTGTTTTTCATAGTTATCCCTACATGTTTTTTCAGATGGCAGCAAGCGGTGAGACAAAAACCGTTTGCTTCAAACACCCTAAAACATAAACGTTAATAGGCGTTCCGATTTTTTCAAAAACGATAACTATATCAATGAAAAATAAAATCTAAATTTATAGAATTCAACCGTTTACGTTTTTTGCGGCCGTCTCGCGCGAGCCGCTCCGCTTTTCATTTAAATTATTCAAAAAAAAGACCACCGTTTTTACAAAAAAAGTAAAATTTGAAACAAAGCTTCCTGCCTTGTTTCATCCATTTTTGCACTTTTGCATTAAAGCGTTTTTAAGAAATCTTCAAGCCTATCCAGCGCGATTTTAATGTCGTCGCGGGAAGTTGCGTAAGCGCATCTCAAATGTCCCGCTCCGGTTTCGCCGAATGCGGTTCCCGGAATCGTAATGACGTGCTGATTTGCAAAGAATTTATCGGCGAATTCTTCCGACGAGAGTCCCGTTGACTGAATGGACGGGAAGGCGTAGAAAGCGCCTTTGGGCTCGAAACAGTCCAAACCGAGCTTGTTGAAACCGTCAACGATTAAAATACGGCGGCGGTTAAATTCTCTGACCATCGACTTCATTTCTTCTTCACCGTTTCTGAGTGCTTCAACACCGCCGATCTGAGATGTCACCGGAGCGCACATCATACAGTACTGATGAATCATCATCATGGCGGAAATCAATTCGGGCGGAGCCATTATGTATCCGAGGCGAAGACCCGTCATGGCGTATGATTTTGAAAATCCGTTCAAAAGAATTGTTCTCTCTCTCATACCGTCAATGGATGAAAAGGGCGTGTGCACGCCGTCGTAAGTCATGCACTCATAGACTTCATCGGAAATCACGATCAAATCGTGTTTCTCAATAATCGGCGCGATCTTTTCATAATCTTCACGCGTCATGACGGCGCCGGTCGGGTTGTGCGGATAATTGATAATAAGCGCCTTTGTCTTCGGCGTGATTTTGGCTTCCAATTCTTCCGGCAAAATCTTAAATTCATTTTCGACAACCGTTTTAACGACAACGGGAACGCCGCCGCTTAAGATGATTTCGGGAACATAGGCGACATATGTCGGCTGAACGATTAAGATTTCATCTTCGGGGTCCGTCACGCAGCGAATTGCGATGTCCAAAGCTTCGCTGACGCCTGTCGTGACAAGAATTTCCTTGAGCGGATCATAATCCAATCCGTATTCTCTTCTGTAGCGCTTGGCGATCTCTTCGCGCAGCTCAATAATGCCGTAATTCGAAGTGTAGGAAGTTTCTCCCTTTTCAAGCGAATGAATACACATTTCGCGGATGTGCCACGGCGTTACAAAGTCCGGCTCGCCGACACCGAGGGAAATGACATCTTCGATACCTGCCGCGACGTCGAAATATTTTCTGATTCCTGACGGCGGCACATATTTCATTTTTCCTGTAATGTATTTTGAATAATCGAGTTTATCCACCTTTCTCGGGGAGGGTTTAGGGATTTGTGTCATTGTTGTTCCTCACGGCGAAACTTGCAGTCTTTTGAATTCTTCTTTCTCGTCCACAATGACGCCGTCTTCTTTGTAGGTCTTTAAAACGAAGTGCGTCGATGTACTTTGGACCTGGTCGAGCGTCGCTATTTTGTCCGCGACGAAGAAAGCGACTTCTTTCATTGATTTTCCTTGAATCATGAATTCCAAATCATAATCGTCACCCGAGAGCAGGCGAAGCGATCTGACTTCCGTGAATTTGCAGATGCGGTCCGCTAATTTCTGATAGCCGTGGCCGCGTTCAAGTGACACTTTGAGCTGGACAAACGCGTACACGTACGGACTTTCCACTAAATCCCAATCAATGATTGTTTTATAGCGTCGAATCACGCCCGCCGCTTCCAGTGTCCGAATCATTTCTCGAACTTCAGCCGGCGGAATTCTGGTGAGCTCTGAAATTTCTTCGGGAGTCGCTTTCGCGTTCTGTTCCAGAATTTCAAGAACGTCCTGTGTTTGTTTATCCATTTTCTGTTAACTCCGATTTTGAGTTTTTCGCAATAACTTGCCGTAAGATAGAACAAATCAATCTATATAAAAGAAACGAAAACAAAAAGTGACTCGTGTAAAATAAATGCCGCAATTATTGTAAAAACCGTGCGCTCGAATTCGATATTAAATCATAAATAACGATAGAAGGGTTGAAAATTAAAGACCGGCTCACCGATTCGCACCGCTCGGAAAGGCCGGTTCGCCGGTTCGCGCCGCCCGGAAAAGAGAAACGATGCTGCTCGCGCATGGCGGCTGCAGCTGTCAAAGCGGCAAACCTGATGACAAGTGGCAGCGTAAACAGCAGATGACAGCAGCAACTTAAAAAATTAAGTAAAATAAAGCACCGCTGCTGCAAACGGCGTTTATTCTTTCCGATTAAGAATAAATTATTCCTTGGGAAATGACCGCGCCTGCGGGAACAGCGGCTCCGGAGCTGATGATTACTCCTTGACCGATGACAGCGTCTTCTCCGATAACTGCATTTGATTCTATGATGACGCCTTGACGAATGGTCGCATTGCGGCCGATTTTTACGTTTGATTCAATAACGACACCTTGGGCAATCGTTACACCTGATTCAATAACATTGTTACGTCCGATTATGACGCCCTGATCAATGACTACATCCGGCGCGATTGAGTTATTAGTGCCTATCTTTACCGAATTCCTTTCAGAATCGAAGTTAAAAATACCCACACATCCTGCTGTAAGCATAACCAAAACAAGCAATATAAAAACCAGAATAATCGCCTTTGTTTGAACCATTTAATTAACCAACCTTTGATTTTAATTTTATATTTTTAATGTCACACTGTTTGATATTATCTATTAAACATACCGTGTTAATAAATTAACCATTTTTCTGAGCAGCAAATATCTCTTTATATCTCGGATCCAATTCAAACGCTTTTTCAAAAGCCTGATCCGCTTTCTCCTTCTCACCAAGTACTTGAAGCGCGATGCCTTTTCCGAAATAAGCTTCCGCCGACGGCTCAAGTGCAATCGCCTGATCATAAAGGTTCACGGCTTCATCGGGGAATCCCGTCTGAACATAAACAAACGCGGCTTCTATGTAAGCGGGAATAAAAGTCGGATCAATCTCCATCGCCTCCCGAAAAGAGCCGACGGCATCATCGAATTGTCCCAAAACGGCGTGTGTATAGCCGCGATTGAACCAAACATCCGCCTGACCATCATCAATAACGGAAGCCTGAACAAAACAGTCCAGCGCCTCATCAAAGCGGCCGAGTGCGTTTAAGAGAATTCCTAAATTATTCCAAGCGTCATCAAATTCAGGGCGGATTTCAACTGCTCTTCTGTAAGCGATCAGAGCATTGTCGGCATCGCCTGCCGAATCAAATGCAAGCGCTTTATAATACCAAACATCCGCGTTTTCCGATTCGGATTCAAGCGCTTTGTCAAATGCCGGAATCGCTTCCGTATATCGCCCGAGCGCGCCGAGCGCAACCGCCTTTCCGAAATGCGCCTCTTTGTAATCGGAGCGCAGCGCAATCGCTTTGTCGTAAGCTTCAATTGCTTTTTCAAAGCTGCCGAGTTCGCCGTAAGCAATGCCTTTTCCAAGCCACGGGTTTGGAAAAGTCGGGTTTTCAGCGATACTTTTATCAAAAAATTGAAGAGAATCTTTGGCTCTGCCGCTTTCCATTAAAACAAAACCCGCACCGTTTGCAAAAGCAGCGTCATCCGGATAGTAAGAAAGCGCTTTCAAATAAACCTGATAAGCTTCCTCTTTCTTGCCGAAGCGGCTGAGAACGGCGGCTCTGCTGCGCAGAAGAATTGCGTTTTCGGGTTCCAAAAGAAGACCGCTGTCAAACGCCTCCATTGATTCTTCGAATGCGCCGTCTGCTGCCAAATCCATCGCCATTTTGTGCCATTTCTGCGCATCGGGCGGTTTGTCGCCATTGGCAAACGGGCATGAAAACGCCTCATCATCGGCAGGAATAAACATATTTAATTTATTATTTTTGTCCATTTTAAACCTCTTTTATGGAAAATGACAGTTAAGATATATAAGTGATGAGAAGAAAGGGGAAGAGAGAGATTGAAGAGAAAACGAAGAGAGAACAAAGAGAAGAGAGAAATTGAAAAAAGATATCGAAAGAAACCCCTCAGAGCTGCGCTCTGAGTTGAC
>JAIRKA010000056.1 GCA_031260345.1 Methanosarcinales archaeon | reverse complement strand
CCCCCGCGCTTAGCATAAGTATTCAGCTAAAAAAGTTCGGCAGCCGCCGCGTATTTTGGGGAATGCGGGGCTGCCTTAAAATACCGTTTTCAATTGCATTGTATTGGGGGAATATGCTTTCGCAGGAGCGAAATTGAAAACGGATTTGTGTTGTGTGTGTTTGTGTGTGTTGTACGGATGAAATACAATCCGGCACAATTTTTGAAAAAGGAAAAAAGAATGCGAGACGCAATTCTTTTCGGTTCGATATGGATATCGAGGAGATTTAAGAAGTTCGTAACTGGAGGTTGGAGGACTTGCTTAAATCAAATAAAATTGTGCAAGCCTGAGTAAAAACTTAATCATATATAAAGTATATGCAAAATTAAAAAAATAATGATAAAAGGCAATAGTATAAAAATTATTGAAATTTAAAAAAATTAAAACAAATTTAATTGAACAAATATAGAAAACAAATATTAAAAATAGAAATAAATCTTATCAAAAAAGATAAAATATTAAAACGCCTGACCGGAAGCACTAAAAAACAATTAAAAGATCAGCCTTTAAAAAATGGTGATTAATAAAGAGAGTCGGTGATTAAAGGCTGAAAAAGACGTCATAAAAAATCGCAAGCGATTTTTTGCGGCGCCTGTTAAATTTGATTTTTCATTACATCATACCGGGAGGCATTCCGCCCATTCCCGGACCGCCCGGCGGCATCGGCATTGCTTTTGCGGATGCGATCACATCGTCGATTCTAAGAATCATGATGGTGGCTTCGGTTGCGGCATTGATGGCCTGCGTTTTAACTCTCAGGGGTTCAAGAACGTTGTTTTTGTACATGTCCTCAACTTTACCCTCGTAAACGTTGAGGCCGGCATTCTTGTTGCCCTTTTCATGCTGAGCTTTCATTTCGGCAAGCATGTTGATCGGGTCAAGACCTGCATTTTCAGCAAGCGTCTGCGGAATGATTTCAAGCGCTTCGGCAAACTTGGCGACAGCAAGCTGTTCTCTGCCGGAAAGCGTTGAAGCGAATTCCTGTAAGCGAAGTGAAATTTCAATTTCGGGAGACCCGCCGCCGACGACGACTTTTTGATCTTCAATAGCAACACCGACGACACGAATCGCGTCATCAAGAGCAAGATCCAAAGCGGCAACAACGTGTTCGGTTCCGCCGCGGAGGAGGAGTGAAACTGTTTTTGTACCCGGGCAACCTGTGACGTAAATCATCTTGGAGCCGGTCGTTTCTTTTTCTTCGACAAGTTCTGCTGTGCCGAGGTCTGCCGCTTTGATTTCATCAATGCTTGTCAAAATCTTGGCGTTTGTCGCTTCGGAAAGTCTTGTCATGTCGCTCTGTTTAATGCGGCGCGCGGCCAAAACACCCGCTTTTGCCAAATAATACTGAGCCAAATCATCAATGCCCTTCTGGCAGAAAACAACATTTGCGCCGGAGGCGAGAACTTTGTTGATGATTTCTTTGAGCATGGATTCTTCCTGTTCGATGAAACTGAGCATCTGGTCAGGAGATGAAATTTTAATTTCGGATTTTGTTTCCGTCTTTTTGTATTCAATCGCGGCACCGAGGAGAAGAATTTTTGCATTTTTGATGCTGGTCGGCATGTTCGGGTGAACGCGTTCTTTGTCAATGATAACGCCGTCAATGAGTACGGAATCATCAATGCTTCCGCCTGCGCGCTTTTCGATTTTAATCTTATCGGTGTCAGCAACGATTTTGCCGTGCGCATCTGTCTTCGTGATGGAGCGGACAGCCTCAACGGTTAAGTCGGATAATTCGTCTTTGTGAGATTCAGCGCCTTTTCCGGTAATTGCGGTTGCGGCGATTTTCTTCAAGATTTCGACATCGCCAACAGACACGTCCAATGCAATGGACTTGACAATTTCCTGCGCTTTTTCGGATGCCAAGCGGTAGCCTGCAGAAATGATGGTCGGGTGAATGCCGTCTTCCAAAAGGCTTTCTGCGTTTGCCAACAGCTCGCCTGCCAAAACAGCCGCGCTGGTTGTACCGTCACCGACTTCAGCATCCTGAGTCTTGGAAATTTCAACAATCATTTTTGCCGCGGGATGTTCAATATCCATTTCTCTTAAAATGGTGGCACCGTCGTTGGTGATAATGACATCGCCCATGGAATCGACAAGCATTTTGTCCATTCCTTTGGGGCCGAGCGTCGTTCTGACCGCCGCAGCAACTGCTTTTGCTGCCATGATGTTGTTGTTTTGGGCATCGGAACCTTTCGTTCTTCTGCTGCCTTCACTTAAAATAAAGATGGGTTGTCCAGACAAAATTAAATCCTCCTTCTAATACCTGTAAGAGTCTCATTGACAAGATAATCACAACAAAAACGGCGTTTTTTTTCAAAAACCGTCTTTTTCCACAAACCAGCCGATATAAAATCATGATTTAAAGAGGCTGTTTTACGAATCTGCAACTCAGATTTGGAATTAGACTAATGTAAACGCTTCTATATAAAAATTCCCCCTGAGGAAAATGAAAAAGGGAAACAGAAGAGGGAAAAGAGAGCAATAAAAGGCTGAAAGAAACAAATTGAAAAATCAAAAAGAAAGCAAATACCTAACCCTTAAGAGATGCGCTTTAAAAAAATAGAAGAGAGAGAGAAGTGTTTTTTGGAAGAACCAGCTCACCGTTCTTCAGACTCGCCGTCATCTGCTTTTATTTCAATACCGCATTTTGTCCCTTCGCCCGTTATCGGCTCATTTGTTTTTTCAACTTTAAGTTTTGTGACGCGCTGTTCATCCGCATCCAATACCGTCACTTTCAGATTCTTATAAGAGAAAGCATCGCCGGCTTTCGGAATCCGTTTGAAAACATCAAGCGCCCAGCCGCCCGCCGTATTATAATCGCATTCAAAAGTATTGTCGTCGGCTTCCAAATATTCAAACAAATCTTCCACATTCATGTTGCCGCTGACTTCAAAAACATCTTTTTTGACTTCAGTGATTTCACTGACAATTTCATCATGCTCGTCCCAAATTTCACCGACAAGCTCTTCCAAGATGTCTTCCAGCGTCACAATGCCTTTTGTGCTGCCGTACTCATCAACAACGATTGCCATTTGCGACTTCGTCTGACGCATTTCCGTAAGCAGCGGAGAAATATTTTTCGTCACATACGCAAAAGTTACAGGCTTTATCAAATGACTCAGATTAAAGCGCCTGTTTGTCGCTGCTCGGATCAAAACATCCTTTGCATTGACAAAACCCAAAACATGATCCAAATTGTCTTTGTAAACAGGCATACGCGTATAACCTTCACGAATGATTTTCTGCAAAACAACATCTAAAGGATCGGTAATGCTGACGGCAGTAATATCCGAACGCGGCGTCATAATTTCCCGAACCGTCGTTTCATCGAAATCAAGCGCGGACTGAACAAGATCGCTTTCGTCTTCTTCCAAAACGCCTTCCTCTTCAATTGACCCGATAATATATTTCAATTCATCTTCCGTAACGAGCGGGCTTTCGGCCTTTTTTCTCCAGCCGATTAAATTAATCAGCTTAACCAAAACGAACACGACAGGCGAGAAAATAATCATCATTAAACTGACGGCTCTGGATGTTGCTAAAGCATACTCGTCAGCATACGCTTTTCCGAAGCTTTTTGGAAGCGTTTCGCAGAAAACCAAAACAACAAGCGTAACGACAACAGTTGAGATCGCTACGGCCAACTCTTCCGGAAACATGTGTACAAAAAGAATGGTCGCGATGGAGGAAGCGCCGATGTTGACAATGTTATTGCCGGTTAAGACGCTTGAAATGAATTTATCATAATTTTCTGTAATTTTTAAAACGCGCTTGGCAGAAGCATTTCCGTTTTCAGCCATTGCTTTAAGGCGAATTTTATTTGACATTGTGTAAGCCGTTTCGGTTGCCGAGAAAAAAACGGATGACGTCAGCAAAATAAACAGCAGAGCAAACCAAACTGTTGTTAACATAATTTATTACACTCTTAAAAAACAATCTCGATTGTGATTATGATTTGAAAATAGCAAGAATTATAAGAATACAATTGTAAGCCTAAAATAAGCCTCAATTGATATAAACATATTTAAATAAACACAAATGAATCAAACCTGCACCATATTTTAATAGAATCAAAGCGCTTTAAACTTGCTTTTATATGAACGATTATTAAATGTAAACGAAAGAGGAAAAAATTATGGTACTCGGACTCGGACCGGAAATTATTGACTACATGTATCTTGGAATCGGCGTTTTCGCCTACATTTCAATCTTGACCCTGACTTTTCGGGATTTGCGCATTTTCAAAAGAACAGGATACATCTCCTACAGAAAAGGAGCTTTCAAAGGCATCATCGCTTCAACGCTCGTACTGATCGGCATTTTCTTAATGACAATCTTTTCGCAGTTAATCGGGCTCGCCCTCGTTTTTATCGGCGTGATGGTCAATAATAAAGGACCGCGTGAAAAAGTCTTTACAACTGCCGGCGCCTTTGACAGATTTACAGGCAAAACGGATCTCATTTTGACGGATGAAGAAAGAAAAGAGATCTATGAGAAGCAAATGTTGGAGAAGAAACAGGCGGAAGTTGAGAAAAAGAAAGCTGAAAGGCGCGAAAAAATGAAAGAACAAAGAGAAAAAGATGAGGCGGAAAAGCCTTAATCTTTTTTGTTCTCCTTATTTATTTTGATTATTTTTCACGTCGTTTTCCTATTGTAATAAAAACGGGTGTCGATTTTTGATTTAATTGTTTGAAAAGCGGAGCGGTTTGCGCGCGTTTGTGGCGGCCGCTGCTAAAAGCTGCAAAACAGCTTTTCAGCAAACGCAGCCGAGCAAAATTAAATTAAGAAGCATCCGCCGTTTTCCTGATAATCTCATCAATATCTTCTTTTAAAATTTCCGGAATGCCTTCAATTCCGGCGCTCAAGAAACCGCGGACAATCAGTCCCGTTGCTTCATTTTCATCAAGACCGCGCGTCATCAAATATTCCACCTGATCGCGTGCGATTCTACCGATAGCCGCTTCGTGCGACATTTCGACATCCAGCGCGTGCGCTTCAAGAACCGGAATCGCTTTCTGAGAGCCGTGTTCACTGAGAACCAAACCGTTGCACTCCAAATGACCGTAAACGAACGGCGCGTTTCCGATGAGATCGCCGCGGGCAATCACTTCGCCGCCGATTGTAATCGTTCTTGAAATGATTTGGGATTTGGTGTGCGGGGCGTTCAGATAAACTTTGCTTCCCATGTCCAAAACGGAGCCCGGATGAGCGACAGCAATTGTGTTAAAGTAAGCCGCGGCACCCTCTCCTTCCAAATAAACGGACGGATTGGACTGAATGGATTTTGCCGGCTTCAGGCAGACATAATTATTCGTCAGCTGACCGCCTTCTTCGATGCGGATCCCCGTTCTTGGGCGGACTTCAACAAATTCAGCCCAATCATGAATCATGGAAAACGTCAGCTTGGCGTTCTTTTTAATATACATTTCCGAAACGCCGATGTGAAGCGCACGCACAACATCATCATGCGTCAGACAGCCGGTCACGACTTCGAGCTCTGCGCCTTCTTCAACAATAATAATATTGTGAACCGTTTGAAGCCCTTGTTCTGCGCCGATCATTAAGCAAGACTGAACGGGGGAAGTGACTTTAACGCCGGGAAGAACGCGGATGAAATAGCCGTCGGAATCAGCCATGAAACTTTCAGCCGTATATTTGTCGGCATCGGGGCTGACAAGCTTCCACATGTAGTCTTTCAGCCAATCGTATTTCGCGAGTGCCTCTCTGACGGATATAATCTCCAAACCTTCAACGGATGAAGAATGATGAGAAACTTGATTGTTGTACAGGAGGAAGTTGCCGCCGGCTTCACCGTCAGCGGAAATGCCGACATTCATTAATGAGGATTTCACCATGGAATCCAAATCAGTCATTTTTTCGACTTTCAAAGACTCATCTGGAATATGATACTGTTTTAAATCCACGTAGCCGCCATACATCGCTTCTTTGTCCAATGACTTTTTGACGCGCTCAACCGTCTCTTTATCACTTGTATTGCTTTGACTTGCACTGCTTTGACCCGCATTGTTTTTATTCTCTGTCATTTTTTCACCTCATTAAAGCTGTATCAGATCACCGGACTTGCAGCCAACGCATTTTTCATATCCCTGCGTTTTAATTTCATAGAGCAAGCGGTTCGGATTGCCGGAGCACATAACGGTTCCGTTGCACAGAATATACGCTTTGTCGGCGGCCAAATAATTCAAAATTTCGCCCGTGTGCGTAATCACAAGCGCGGACTTGCGGCTGGGATCATTGGGTGTACATGCCTTTTTGTCGCAGATCAGCTTTTTGATCATGTTTCCGACCTGTGCCATATTGACAGGATCGACGCCGGACTCGGGCTCGTCCAGCAAATAGAAATCAGGCCTTTGGATGCTGAGCTGCAGAAGTTCGGAGCGTTTGATTTCGCCGCCGGAGAAGCCGACATTAATATCACGTTCCAAAAAGCGCTCCATATCAATCGCGCGCGCCATTTCGTTTAAGTTTTGAGTCTGAGGTTTGCCGGCCGTTTCGATTTCCAATAAATCGCGAAGCTTGACGCCTGCAATATTGGGCGGGCGCTGAGACATGATGCCGATGCCCATTTTAGAGCGCTCATCAATCGGCGCTTCCGTAATATCCTTGCCCTTAAAGAAAATCTTTCCCGAAGTGACTTTGTAATTGGAAAAGCCCATAATCGTGCTCAAAAGCGCGGATTTTCCGGCGCCGTTGGGGCCGAATAAAATCGTCGTTTCGCCTTGTTCCACCGTCAGAGAGATATTTTTGAGAAGCGGACGCCCTGCCACCTCCACATACAAATCTTCAATTTGAAGCATCGTTTTGACTCCTGAAATTTTTAAATTAATAGATAAATATAACCAATTTAATAAATCAAATACGAATCTGAATTATAATACTCCCAATACGATTTGAGAATAAAAAGATTCTTGAAAACTTCGCATTTCAATTCTGCTTTCATGAGAAACCTCATTTTCAAATATCGCAAATGAATGAACCGGAATTGAAAGCTTGGGAAGAATGAAAAGAAGGACAAAAAAAGTTTATTCCCGCTTTCTGTTTTTCAATAAATCTTTCAAAATATTTTTAAAAATAAAAATTGAAAAAGGGATTGAAAACCCCTTTTTGTAATTCGATTCGTTTTTCTTTAAATTTTCTCCAATTCTTCTTCCTCTTCATTTCTTCTTCTGTAGAAAAGGATCAAAAAGAAAAGTCCGATGATTGCTACAGCGACCAAAACGGCATACCATATCCAAGAAATGCCGCCGGGACCATTTCCAGGTGGTGTGGGTGGTTCGGGTGGTGTGGGAGGAGTGGGCGGTGTAGGCGGCTCGGGAGGCGTACCGTTGCCGGGCGGAACGACCGTTGCATTGCCCGTTCCGCTGCCACCGCCGCCACCGGTCGATCCGTTGATTACTAATGTACCGTCAACGATGGTGATATTGTAGTATGCTGTCACATCTGTGCCGCCAATCGTGATAACGGGTGTGCCTGCAAAGACGACAGGAGTCGTTCCGGGTGCTGTACGGCTCACAGTCGGTACGCTCAAACCGCTGAGGACGGCGCCTTCGGGGTTGCCGTTCGCCCAGTCAACAGAAAAGCCGCCGACGCTTTTTGCAGTACCGTCAAAATCATAAACAGCACTGTTGGCTGTCACTGTGACTTCGATTTTTGCCCATTCCCAGAAGAATTTCGGATAGTCTTCTCCTTCTATGAGGTACCAAATTGTAGGAGTGCCGAATGCAGATGAAGTGCTCATTGAGAACATCACCAAAAGGGGCTGACTCGTTGAGCCGGGCGCGACTGAAATGTTCCAGCTTTCTATGATACCTGATTCAACCGGATTTTTAGGCGCGTTTAAGAACGTTGTAATGTCCATTAAATTTACAGAAGACTCCGGATTGGCAAAAACATCGCCTCCAGCGTTGTTGCCGTCTCTGAAGAAACTGAATTGAATCGGGTTTACGGATTGGTCTTTGACAGTGCCTGCAAATCCGCCGACATTGTTGCTTCCGGCTGTGACAGTGCCTGTAGCGTAGCAATATTTTATGAGAGAAGTATCAGTACCCGACCCTGCAGACTCAAGTATCCCGACAAAACCGCCGACATAATAGATGCTGCTGCCGCTGCCTGTCACATTTCCTCTTGCATAACAATTAGAAACGGCTGTATGTATGAGACGACCGGCAAAACCGCCAACCAAAGACGCACCGGTGACATCACCTGCGGCATAACTGACAGAAACAGTTGAATTAACGAAATTGGCTGCAAAACCGCCGACAAATTGAGACGAATCGCCGCCGCCGGTGACAGTACCTTCTGCATAACAACGAGAAATGATTGTATTTTGGAGAGAACCGCCAAAACCGCCAATGATGTACGACGGGCTTCCGCTATCAATTCCGGTAACGTTTCCAGAAGCTGAACTATTATCAATCTTGGGTTCTCTCCAAGCAGGGTCACTTCTCCAAGTAACACCGACAAAGCCGCCAATGTTGTTGTTGCCTGTCACATCGCCCAAAGCCCTGCAATTTTCAATAATGGTTGAATTAGCAATCTGACCGGCAAAACCGCCAACCGAGGTAAAACCTGTGACTGTACCTTCTGCACGGCTGTCAACAATTCCGGACCCATTCTGAGCAACACCGGCAAAGCCGCCGGAGTGGCTGCCGCCGCTCTAGAAACAGACACCCTCAAAAACGCCGCCGGTTGATTAATAGCATATAGAGCCGAAACCA
>JAIRKA010000048.1 GCA_031260345.1 Methanosarcinales archaeon | reverse complement strand
GATTCAGTAAGCGCCTGCATCAGCGGCAAAACAGTGGTGGAGCCGCTGACAGAGACTCTGTTTTCGGCATCGTAGGAGAGGCAGCCTGCGCCTGAAAGGGCAAGCAGTAGAATGAGTGATAAAGCAGTTAATTGTATTGTAAATGTTTTTGCGGATTTTTTATTTTTTATACTTAATATTTTCATAAATTTACTCCATCAAATGGATGTGCAAAAAATATTTATTCCAAATCATCAGGCGGAATATTTTTTAAATTATTTTTTGCGAGTCGTCTTTGGACGTGTACAATTCTGTCAAATATTTTGTCCATATTTATACTTTATCGGAATAGTCTATATGATTTTTACATTAACTATATTTTTTCCTAATTTTATATAGAAATCCGCCATTTATAAAACATATTCGGCCGAGCTCTGAGCCATTTTCATCTCGTTCCTTCTTTATTAATCATTAAGTATCAAGATGCTGAAAAACTTTCAAAGTTTCGGCTTTTTTTAATTTTTTTTGGCATTTTTACGATAATTTTTAATTCTTTTTTCATTTTTTGCCGCGCCGCAAATATTTCTAAAAAAACGTCATCATACGATTATTTATATCTTGCACGTCTTTTGTTCTGTAAAAATTCTAAGCAGCGACCCAACCATAATACTCTTCAATAAGTAATATTCAACATATCTATTAATTATTCTTATAAGTGTTCCAATTATATTCTAATCAAGGTATTAATAACGCATTCAAGGTGTCCAAAATGTCCGGTGAAGATCAAAAAGATATTGAAATCAGCATCAGTGAGATTTATGATCAGCTTCAGCCTGCTCAGGCGCCCGCTTTGAAAAAAGAGAAAAAGCCTGAGGAGTTTAATGAGCTTCATGACAATGTGAATGAAAACAGAATCCGAAGAGTTTGTACAGAAGTTTCAGGTGATATTGATTATAAACGTTTTCTTGTTTTTAAAATGCATCCGGTTGCGGCTGCTTTAAAAGCTTTCAAAAATGATTCTGTTATCTATGTTGACACGCCATTGATGCGCTCCGCGATTCTCTCCGGAATTCGGGAAGAAAATGAAAAATCATTGATTGAAAAGCCGCGCGGCGGCTTTGACTCCGATAAACCCGCTCAAAAAGTCATTCTTAAAGTTCCCGAAATCATTTGCGCTGCGGAACATCCGAAATCGGAAGAGTTTGCCAAAAAATACAACGTTTCAAAATCAATGGCCGGCTTTATGGCTTTAAAAGATGAAATTAAAAAGTCTGTTGTCGTCATCGGCAAAGACGAAACCGCCCTTTTAAGCGTCTGTCGAATGGCTGAGCGCGGCAGCTTGCCTTATTTGGTTCTCGGCTTTCCCGCAGGAATCGGCACGCAGATGACATCTAAAGAATATTTGGCAGACATTCAGGTTGAACTGCCGCTGATTACGATGTCGCAGACCAAAGGCGGCGTTGAAACGGCAGCGGCCTGTTTCGTTGAATTAATGAAAATATATGAAGAGAGATTGTAACTCTTTTTTCATTATTTATTTTCACTACAAATCAAACATCGTTTTTTTCTTTAATTTTAAGAAAAGGGGAGTTCGGGTTTGAATCATTTTCATGAAAAGCGATGTTTGTAACGAACGTTCCGTTTTTTAAAAAAATAAATGATAGGAACAGTGGCAACCTCTTATATTGCGCGTTTCTTTTTGTCTATTTTTTCCTTAATTTCATCGGTAATTGCACCAACAATTGCTAAGATAATAATAATGCTGACGATAAGGATTGCGGATTGGTTGTCTACTAAATCAATGCCTAATAACACTATGGCCGCTGATGCCAATGCACCGGCGACAAAGGCGCCGATTAAATCAATCAAAAATTTCATACTTGCTTTTTTCTTGATGATGGCGGTTATTGCACCGACGATTGCGCCAACGATGACATCAATAATTGCCGAGATAATAACGATGATGGCGATAAAGATTCCGCCTTGATAGGCTGTTAACTCAATGCCCAGTAATAATATCATAACCAAGAGTGTCAATACACCGCTGACAACGCCGCCGATTAAATCAATCAATATCTTCATACCTGCCGCTCCTCTTTCGACGAATATAAATTCGCTGTTATTTCTTATATTTCTCCAAAACGCGCTTCAAATCTTCAACATTATCAACAAAATCGTCCAGCGTTTCCTGAATCATTAAATTCACTTTTTCATCGGGCGTTTGAATCCTGAAATCCGTTCGAATGCCGACAATCGGCTTCCTTTCGGCATAAGCGTAGCCGAGCTCCCAAGCCGTTCCTGAATCAACATCAACGCCGTCCAAAACCGTCACAATCATATCGCTTTTTTGGAGGCCGCGGAAACAGCTGTTAAAAATAGCCGTTTGATTGCGTTCGACTCTCTGATCTTTATTGTCTTCAGCGTCTTCCTGCGGCAGAAAAACGGAAAAGCCTGCTTCAAGCATCATTTTCTGAAGTTTTTTATTAAAGTCGCGCTCAGCTTGTGAAAAAAGAGCGCCCGCCAAATAAATTTGAACCATTTTGATACACCTGCGAAATAACTTGAAATAAAGAAAAATCGGCAGGCGAATATAAAAAACTGCTGATTTAGCCGCCGCCTCGCGCGCGAACCGCATGGTTTTTCAAAAAAATAAAAAATGGGATACGCGCCCCCATGCACTTTTTATAACGGTATGGGCTGAGTCGGAAAAGAAAAGGAATGATAAGGAAAAACATCGGGGCTGCGCTCCTAGTTGACCGTTTCCTTCGGAACCGGTCAAAGAACAAGACATTTAAATCATTATAAAAGATTTATATATTCAAATTTCTTAACACACATAAAAAACCACTTGAAGCTGCGCTTCAAGTTGACCTTTCCCTTCGGGAACGGTCAAAAACCAAAAAGCGGCAAGCAGAAATAAGTTTTTGCCGTAAAGGAAAAAGGAAAATCATGATTAAAGTCGGTATTGTCGGCGCTTCCGGTTATACGGGAGAAGAATTGCTGCGCCTCCTCGCGAATCACCCGTCAGCGGAAGCTGTCATCGCGACGGCGCGCTCAGCCGCGGGAAAAAAAGTTTCGATGGTTCACGAAAATCTCAAAGGAATCTGCGATTTAACATTTGAGGAACCGGATTATGAAAAAATCAAAAAGGAATGCGATGTCGTTTTCATGGCTGTTCCTCACGGAACGGCAATGGACGCGGTTCCCGAAATTTTGAAAGACAGCAAATGCAAAGTCATTGACCTGAGCGCAGACTACCGCCTCAAAACAGACGTTTTTGAACAAATTTACGGTATGAAGCATAAAGCGCCGATGGACGCAGTTTACGCAATTCCGGAAATCCATCCCGAAATCAATAAAGATTTAAAAGAACGCCTCATTGCAAATCCCGGCTGTTTCCCGACAGGCGCAGCGCTTGCCGCCGCGCCACTTGCCGCCGCAGGTCTTTTAAAATCCGTCATTTTTGATTCAAAAACGGGCATTACGGGGGCCGGAAATACGCCGACGGCAATATCGCACTATCCGAACCTGGCGGAAAATATCATTCCGTACAAATTAACGGCTCACCGCCACCTCGCGGAAATGATTCAGGAAGTCTCTCGCCTCCAGCCGGGATTTGACAACATCTCTTTTACGCCTCACGTTATTCCCGTTTCCCGCGGTATTTTGACAACCGCGCATATTGAAACGGCGGAAAAATTGACAACGGCAGAAGTCAAGAAAATGTATGAAGATTATTACGACGGCAAACCGTTCGTCCAATTCGCAGAAACAGTACCGTCGCTTGCAAACGTGCGCGGATCCAATTTCTGTCACATCGGAATGGAAGCGGATGCGCGCAATAACCGTGTCGTCGTCCTCTCAGCAATTGACAACCTCGTCAAAGGCGCATCGGGGCAAGCCATTCAAAACATGAACCTCATCTGCGGATTAAAAGAAACCGAAGGGCTTTGGACTGCCGGACTGATTTAACCAAAGCATGAAAAACGAATCAGAAGAGAAAGAAAAACATGAGTAATACATTTTCAAACAAATTCATCGCAGATGAAAAGAATTTTGCACTTTTGCAAGATACAATGTGGGGACCGAATGCAATACGACAATCCGAGGAACTGGCTTCGCATCTAACAATCACAAAGGATATGCGAATCCTTGATTTGGGTTGCGGGCCGGGCTTGTCATCGCTGTATTTAGTGAAGGAATACGGCGCAGAAGTTTTTGCCGCCGACTTGTTGGTTGACCCGACCGAAAATTATGAGCGTTTTGGGTCGCTTGGCATTGCTGATAAAATCATTCCGATGGCGATGGATGCGACACAACAGATACCATTTGCAGAGCGTTATTTCGATGTGATTTTTTCGGTAGGCGCATATATGCACTTTGGCTGGAATGAGGAAATGCTGCCCAAACTTATCCGCTATGTGAAAAAAGGTGGTTACATTGCTATTTCGATTGCCGGGCTGAAACATGATTTTGGCGATAATATTCCGCCGGAAATGCAACCGTTTTGGAATATTCCTGAGGTTGCAAGAGATATCCGTGGCATTGAATGGTGGAAGGACTTGTGGAGCAAGGCAGAGGGCATGGAAATCGTGAACATCAGCGAAATGGCTTGCCACGATATTGCTTGGAAAGAATACCTTGCAAGCCTTGACCCTAATGATGAAGAAAGCAAATGGGATTTTGATATGATGGCGGCAGAAGACGGGAAGTATTTTAATACAATCCAATTGATTGCCAAAGTTGTTTGAGTAAACAAACGACAGTAAAGCCATCACGACACCGTTACCCATAATATTAAATTTTTGGGACAAAAACACTTGACAGTATCTCTTTGAGGATAAACATTTGGATTTATCATTGAAAACATAACAACACATCATAAAAAAATCGCGAAAGGGAAAAGAAATGATTAAAGAAATTAAAGGCGGCATCTGTGCTGTTGACGGCGTCAAAGCTTTCGGCATTAAAGAAGGCAAAAAAGGTCTTGCAATTATTGCGGCCAAAGGAAACGCGGCCGGAGTTTATACAAAAAACAAAGTCATTGCCGCGCCTAATATCGTGACGAAAGATAAGTTGGAAACAAACGGCGGATATTTGGAGGCCGTCATTGTCAACAGCGGCAACGCGAATGCTTTCACCGGCGAAGACGGATTAAAAGATGCCAATGAGATGGCAAATACGCTTGCTGAAAAACTCGGCGTTGATTCAAAATATATCGCCGTCGCGTCTACAGGCGTCATCGGCCGCAAACTTCACATTGATATTATTAAAGAGCAGATCAACACCGTCCTTCCGAACCTTTCCTCAAGCGAAAAAGCCAATGAAGAGACGATGAAAGCGATTATGACAACGGATTTGGTTCCGAAAGGCTTTGCCGTTGAAGCCGAAACGGCGCTCGGTGTTTTCAGAGTCGGCGGCATCACAAAAGGTTCCGGAATGATTGAGCCGAATATGGGAACGATGCTTGCATTCATTTATACCGATGCAGAAGTGAAATCCGACATTTTGAAAACGGCGTTAAAAGAAGCGACGTCAAAAACATTCAATAGGATTGTTGTTGACGGCGACACAAGCACAAACGATATTTGCCTGCTGACCGCAACCGGCAAATCCGGCGTTGTCATCCATTCTTATGAAAATACCATTTACACCGAATTCCAAAACGCGTTGGAAGCGGTCATGAAAGAATTGGCGAAGATGATTGCCAAAGACGGTGAAGGCGCAACCAAATTGATTGAATGTACCGTGACGGGCGCGTACACGGAAGAAGACGCGGCGATTGCGGCAAAATCAATTGTGCGTTCGCCGCTTGTCAAAACAGCGATTTACGGAAACGATCCGAACTGGGGCCGTATTGTCGCCGCCGCGGGCTACTCGGGCGCGGACTTCGATCAAGCCTGTATTTCTCTCGTTGTCGCTGACGGATGCAATCAAGTTTCACTCGTCGATAAAGGTAAGCTGACCAAAAACGACGAAACGACACTTGCGAATTTGAAAAAAGTCATGTCTGCCGAAACGATTTACATTGAGATGGATCTCGGAACCGACGGAAAAAAAGCGGCAACTGCTTGGGGCTGCGATTTGACATATGATTATGTTAAAATCAATGCGGATTATACAACGTAAGAGAAATGCGGATTAGACAGCAAGCAAGAGTGATCAAATCCTTGGCCGCCCCGAAGGAGGAACCAAACTTGGAGTGAAGCTCCAAGGATTCATTTTTATTTTTTAGAGTTTTAGCGGGCGGGCGTTCTTTAATTTTCTCAAAATTGGATGTTTTTGTTTGAATCAATCATTTTTTATAATCGGGTTGGGTACTGTTATGATACAGTTTTAAATATCATCAGCTATTTCCAAATCCAAATTTTATTCATTTTTATTCCTTTTACTAATTATGAACCAAAGTGATTTATCATGATTTCAAGAAAACAAATTCAGGAAACCGTGGATCAATATTACAACAACCCCGAAAGAATCAAAATCGGAACGATTGCTTCTCATTCCGGTTTGGATATTTGCGACGGTGCCGTTGAAGAAGATTTCAGAACGGTCGCTTACTGCAAATCCGGCAGAGAACAGACTTATGCGACTTACTTTAAAGCGCAGCGCGACGCGCAGGGCCGCCTTCTCCGCGGAATTGTTGATGAAGCAATTATTTTTAACAAGTTCGATGACATCTTAAAACCCGAAAATCAGCAAAAAGCGCTCGATGACAGTGTTTTGATGGTGCCGAACAGATCGCTTACTTCTTACTGCGGCATCGACGACATTGAAGACAACTTCAAAATCCCGATGCTCGGAAGCCGCAACATGCTCAGAAGTGAAGAGCGTTCCGAAGCGCAGAGCTACTACTGGATTTTGGAAAAAGCCGGCCTTCCGTTTCCTGAAAAAATCGAAAAACCCGAAGATATTGACGCGCTTGTCATGGTGAAACTGCCGCATGCCGTCAAAACATTGGAGCGCGGCTTCTTTACGGCTGCCAGCCACGATGAATTTGTTGAAAAGTCCGACGCGCTCATCAAACAGGGCGTCATCACCGAAGAAGCGCTGAAAAGTGCAAGAATCGAGCGCTACATCATCGGTCCGGTTTTCAATTTTGACATGTTCTATTCTCCGATTGAAGAAGAAATGAGCCCGCTTGAAATTCTCGGCGTTGACTGGCGCTTTGAAACAAGTCTTGACGGCCACACGCGCCTGCCCGCGCCGCAGCAGATGCGTCTGCAGGGTGAGCAGCTGACACCGGAATACACCGTCTGCGGTCACAACTCCGCTACCCTCCGCGAGTCGCTGCTTGAAAACGTCTTTGAAATGGCAGAAAAATTCGTTGAAGCGAGCAAGAAGCATTACGATCCGGGAATTATCGGACCGTTCTGCCTGCAAACTTGTGTTGACAAAGACTTGAATTTCTACATTTATGATGTTGCGCCGCGCGTCGGCGGCGGCACCAACGTTCACATGTCTGTCGGACACCCGTATGGAAATGCGCTTTGGAGGAAGTCGATGAGTACGGGGCGGAGGGTTGCGCTTGAAGTTAGAAGAGCGTTGGAAAAAGACAGGTTAGAGGACATAGTAACCTGAGGTTACTAATATTTTTATACATCTTTTGGTGTAATAATTATTTGGGATTGGTATACCCAACGAAATCTTCGATTTCTGGACCAAATAATTACCGGTCGCCTGCATCCCGCGGATGCACTTTACCTGCGGAAATTCAAACCAGGAGGTGAAAACCTGGGTAACAAAAAACCAACGACACAGCAAGCGGCAACACGCACTCAGTCAAGCACTGAAAAATCCGGCAATAAAGCACGCGCACCAAGCGCCGCATCAAAAAACAAGAAATAAACTTAATCGTAAAAGGCGGAGTAATCCGCCTTTTGCTTACATTTATACATTATTACTGTTTTTATTTTCACAATAATATCAGTTATAAATTCAAGATATATATACCGTTTTGCGTAAAAAATGCTGTACAGGATAACTGGCTTTTTTTAAACTCCGGTCCTTTTACCATAAACCTTTAATAATGATTATATATCTTAACATCACAAATAAAACCAAAAATCCGATTGCGCTTATTCTCACAACCCTTTTCAATCGAAAAGTGAATAAGCATCAATTTTTTGTTCGAACGCTGAATTCTGCTTATTGATGTCTCTTTTACATCAATTTTTTTATTCAAGACTCGTTTCGAGGTATTTGAAAATTATAAATCAGAAAAACTTCATATTTTACTAAAATTTCAGGTTCAAGTTTATTTAATTGAATTTATTTAATCATTCAAATTCATCCCATTCATTTCAAAGGAATACAAAAACGAATAACGGAGGAATCACCATAGCACAACCCAGTTTAAACATCGGTATGGTCGGGCACGTCGATCACGGAAAAACGACGCTCGTCAGAGCTTTGTCAGGCGTGTGGACGGATACGCACAGTGAAGAAATTAAGAGAGGTATTTCAATCCGCCTCGGCTATGCGGAAACAGTTTTCAGAAAATGTCCGAGCTGCCCCGAGCCCCAATGCTATACCGTCGAGAAAAAGTGCACGCACTGCGGATCCAAAACGGACGAAACCAAAACCGTTTCATTCGTTGACGCGCCCGGTCACGAAACATTGATGGCGACCATGCTGTCCGGCGCCGCAATCATGGACGGCGCGATGCTCGTGATTGCCGCAAACGAAGCGTGCCCGCAGCCGCAGACGAAAGAGCATTTAATGGCGCTCAACATTATCGGCATCAAAAATGTCGTCATCGTGCAGAAC
>JAIRKA010000042.1 GCA_031260345.1 Methanosarcinales archaeon | reverse complement strand
GACGATGAAGTTGATCGTTTGTACATGGCTGTTTCAAAGCAGTTTAAATCTGTTTTGTGCGGTACCAAATTCATTGATACAACTGCTGAATCTATTGAAGAATATCACAACTACAGAATGGCAGCATCGCCGATTGAACGCATTGCGGATCACTCTCACAGAATCGCGCATAACGTTATTCTTTTCCATCCCGAATTGGATGAAAAAAGAATTGCGGAAATTAAAAAAATGGCTGATTTTGCAGTCAATTCTTTTAAAAAAGCCGTTGAATCGTTAATTACTCTAAACCCGAAATTAGCGAATCAAGTAATTGAAAATCAAGAAGATATGAATTTGCTCATTACGCATTTCAACCGCGATTATTTTGACAAATCGACCGATTTGTCTTTCAGCACAATGATCGGTGTCCGTACCGTCATTGACAGTATCGGAAGAATCGCTGATTACGCCGCCAATATCGGCGAAATCGCAATTGATGCTTCCATTGATTCACCCGATACAAAGTGGTAAGCTCGCTTGCGCAACTTAGCGGCTCTGCCGCGCGCGAGCTGCTCCGTTTTTCATTTTTAGTACTTTGAAAATTGCATCACAATTTCTTTATTAATTTGAAGTTGGAAGGAATATTTATTAAAAAATCGAAAAACGATTTTTATTCTGCTGACATGAATTATAAATACTAGCTGTAACATTTTTGCTTACATTACATTTCATCGGCAAAGTTGATTTATGCAATGCCGATAATGTTTTTGTTGAACATTCAATTCAAATTTTTAATTTTCCTTTGGAGGAAAAACATGGGTGTTATTTCTCATTTCAAAAAATTTTTCGGCAAATTGTTTAAAAAGAAAAACGCATGCATCGGCATTTACGGGCCGCCGAATGCCGGCAAAACAACACTTGCGAACCGTATTGTTAAAGACTGGAAAGATGATGATTCCGAACCTGTCGGCTCCGTTTCCCACATTGCGCACGAAACCAGAAAAGCGCAGCGCCACCACAAGCTGGAAATTGAATCCAAGGGCAGCAAAATCTGTTTGGACATTGTTGACACGCCCGGTTTGGCAACAAAAATCGACTTCCATGACTTCATGAAAGAAGGCATGGGCGAAAAAGAATCCAAGCAACGCTCTAAGGAAGCAACAGAGGGTGTTATTGAATCTGTCAAATGGCTGGATGATTTGGACGGTGTCATTTTAGTGATGGACGCAACCGAAAATCCGTACACGCAGGTGAACGTCACGGTTATCGGCAACATGGAAGCGCGCAAATTGCCGCTTTTGATTGTCGCAAACAAAGTCGATCTTCCCGAAGCAGATCCGGAAGCCATTAAAGAAGCGTTCCCGCAGCACCCGTTCATCGGCATTTCCGCTTTGGAAGGCACGAATATGGATGCTTTCTACGAAGCAATCGCAAAACAATTCGGGTGATTCAAATGAGCGAAATTCAACTTGATTTGGTTTCCGACGCGAAACTCTCCGGCATGGGCTCTACCGAAAAAGTGCGCTACATCATTGATGAAGTCCGCAAAGGAAAAATTTTAGTCTTAGAGAAAGGCCTTAATCCGCTGGATGAAGCAAAACTGATTGAAATGACGATGTCTGAAATCCATGATGATTTCTACGGCCTTGAAATTGAAAGCTACCCGCGTGATGAAAGCGGTACAACATTTTTAGGCAAACTCTTGAAAAAAGACACAGGCCGGCAAAAATTAACCGTCATCGGGCCGGCAAATCAATTAAAAACACTTAGAAAAGATAATTCACTTATCAGCACGCTCGTGTCAACCAAATGACACGGCTTTTTTTTCATTAAATTAAAAACGTCGGCTCACTTTGATTCACTTTTAGATATTCTAAAATGAGTGCCAGTGTTTGTTGACAATTAGAGGAAAAACGGTAGGCAGACCTGCGATTAAATCTTAAATGAAAAGCGGAGCGGCTCGCGCGCGGCGACAGCCGCAAAAAATCGCGAAGCAATTTTTCAGCAAGTAACGCCCTTCCCCTGCAAACTCAAAACACGCTCCAATCAACGGCGAAGCCAAAAATTGTGAGGCGAAGCCAAACAATTTTTTACAAACACCGCCTTCCTCCTGCCTCTGAAATTTTGCGAGCGAAGCGAGCAAAATTTTTCGAAATATTTTTAAGAAAAGGCAGTCTTTGTTCCACAGCTTTATATGTCAGTGCATAAATTAATGTCAATTCATTTTTGAATTTTTTTCAATTTCAAATTATATCAATTATCGAGGATAGTTACATGCTTCAGGAAATACCGGAGAAATATGAAACCAAAAAGGTTGAAGAGCAGGTCAACCAATTTTGGAACGAAACCGACGCGTATCATAAAACGCGTGAAGGACGAAAGAACGGAAAGAAATTCTTTTTCGTTGACGGGCCGCCGTACACAACCGGCCACATTCATATGGGAACTGCCTGGAACAAAGTGATTAAAGACTCGATTTTAAGATACAGATCTATGAACGGAGATGCTGTTACCGATACGCCCGGCTGGGACATGCACGGCCTTCCGATTGAAGTGAAGGTCGAAGAAAAACTCGGATTTAAGTCCAAAAAAGATATTGAATCATTCGGCATCGGTAATTTCATTCAGGAATGTAAGTCGTTCTCAATTGAAAAGAAAGGCGATATGACCAATCAGTTTAAAGCGCTCGGCGTCTGGATGGATTGGGATAACCCTTACATGACGATTAAAGACGAATACATTGAAGCCGCCTGGTGGGTCACTCAAAAAGCGTATGAAAAAGGCCTTTTGGAAGAAGGAAAGCGCGTCGTTAATTGGTGTCCGCGCTGCGAAACCGCAATCGCCGATTCCGAAGTCGAATATATGGACCGCGATGACGCTTCCATTTACGTTAAATTCCCCGTCAAAGGTGAACAGGACTTCTACATTGTTATTTGGACAACAACGCCTTGGACAATTCCCTCCAACGTTGCTGCTGCCGTTCATCCGGAGGCGGAATACGTTATTGTCAAAGCAGTCAGAGAAGACGGCAAAGTCGAAAGACTTCTCATCGGCAAAGAATCCGTTCCGCTCATTATGAAAAGAGGCAAATATACGTCTCATGAAATCCTTGAAACCAAAAAAGGCTCTGAGTTTCAAGGTCTTGAATATACGGCGCCGCTCGCAGACGAAGTTCCGGCACAGGCTGAAATGGCGCACGCCGTTTATCCTGCCGATTACGTTTCATTGGACAACACCGGAGTTGTTCACATTGCGCCCGGACACGGTTTGGACGACTTTAATGTCGGAATTAAATACGGCTTACCGATTTTTTGCCCTGTCGGCTCAAACGGCTCTTACACAAAAGAAGCCGGAAAATACGCAGGCATAAACATTCGTGAAGCGAATGACCTCATTATTGAAGATTTAAAGCGTAAAGACTTGATTTTATCCCAAGGAAAAATCAATCACAGATACGGTCACTGCTGGCGCTGCAAAACCGCAATTATCTACCGTGCAACAGAGCAGTGGTTTTTAGATGTTGTACAGATTAAAGATGAAATGCTTGATGCCATTGACAACGATATTGAATGGACGCCTGAGTGGGCCGGATCCGCTCGTTTCAGAGACTGGGTTGCTGACGCGCGCGACTGGTGCATTTCCCGTCAGCGCTACTGGGGCATTCCCGTTCCGATTTGGACGTGCGAAGATTGTCACAAGCGTGCCGTTTTCGGCACAAAGAAAGAGCTGATTACAAAAGCGCAGCTTGCGGGAGACATTGAGCTTCACCGCCCGTATGTCGATGAAGTCGTTTTGGATTGCGGATGCGGCGGCAAAATGGTTCGAACCAAAGACGTTTTTGACGTTTGGTTTGATTCAGCTGTTGCTTCTTTTGCGACACTCGGCTTCCCCGGCAAAATCGAAACGTTTGAAGAGCTTGAAAAAATGTGGCCGGCGGACTTCATTACAGAGGGGCACGACCAAACGCGCGGCTGGTTCTACTCTCAGCTCGGCGCATCTGTTGCGGCATTCGGCAAAACGCCTTATAAAAGCGTTTTAATGCACGGTTTTACGATGGATAAAGACGGCAAAAAGATGTCAAAGAGTCTCGGTAATGTTGTGACGCCTGATGAAGTCATTGAAAAGTACGGCGCTGATGTTCTTCGTGCTTATTCACTTTCTTCAAGCGCGCCGTGGGACGATTTGAAATTCGTTTGGGATGACGTTGCAACTGTCAACAGAACAATCAACATTCTCTGGAATGTTTACAAATTCCCGCTGCCTTATATGATTTTGGATCATTTCAATCCGATGGAACATCCGGCAGAATCGCTGATCGGCAGCATGCGCGAAGAAGATAAATGGATCTTGTCCCGCTTGCAGTCAACCGTTCTTGAAGTAACGGAAGCGATGGATGAAAAACTGCTTCATAAAGCGGTTCGCAGTTTGTTTAATTTTATTTTGGAAGATCTTTCCCGCTGGTATATTCAGCTCATTCGCCCGAGAACATGGACAGAGGCAAACGATCCCGACAAATTGGCGGTTTACGCGGCGCTTTACGATACGTATGTCACACTTGCCAAACTAATGGCGCCGTTCATGCCGTATTTATCCGAAACCATGTATCAGAATTTAGTGAAAAATGTGGACGGCAGCGCGCTGCTTTCCGTTCACATGAATGGCTGGCCGGCTGTTAAGGAGATTTTCGTCAACGCTGAACTTGAAGAACACATGGAAATTGTCCGAAACGTTGTGGAAGCTTCTTCCAACGCCCGCCAAAAAGCCGGGCGCAAACTGAGATGGCCGATTTCAAGAATCGTTGTTGTTCCAACCGACGACAGCGTTGCGGCTGCGCTCATTCATTTGAAAGATGTTTTGCTTGAACAGACAAATTCCAAAGATGTCGAAGTTTTAGCGGTCGGTGAAGCCTGGAAAGATTTGGATGTTTCAATGATGCCGAATCAAAGCGTTCTTGGGCCCACATTTAAACAGAACGCCAAAAAGGTTGCAGACGCGTTAATGGAAGCCGGCGTCAAGTCTTTGAAAGAAGCTTTTGACCGCGTTGAAGAAATGGAGTTTTCACTTGCTGACGGAACTGTTGTAATTGTTACGGCAGACATGGTTGTTTTTGAAGAATTGATTCCGGAAGGCATTGCCGGAAGCGAATCTGATTGCGGCATGGTTTATGTTGACGCAAAGCTGACAAGAGAATTGGAAGCTGAAGGATACACAAGAGAAGTCATCCGCAGAATTCAGGATATGAGAAAAGAGCTGAATTTGGCTGTTGATGATCAAATTCAGGCGACTGTTCTCATTCAAGATGAACATGTTTCGGACTTGATCAAAGACATGACGGAAACGATTTCAGTCGAGGTTCGCGCCAGGGAGTTTATTTTGAATCCGGGAGCGGTTTCGGGCGACTTGGTTAAAGAGTGGGATATCGAAGGCGTTTTGATGTCGATTGGTATTGCAGGAATGAAAAACTGATTGGTTTTGATAGGCAGCGGCGGCGTGCGCGCGAGCTGCTCCATTTTTTCACTCTTTTTTATTTAAAATCGTTCTTTCTTTTTTCTTTTGTTTTCATTAAAATCGTCCATCGTTTTTCATTATTTTTAGCATAAATGTCTATTGGCTTTTTACCCAAAAAATTTAAACACGTTTGTTGTCAATTAGTATACATGGGATTTTTGGATAAACTTTTAAAAGCAATTGATGTATTGACAGAACCTGAAACAGATGAGTCTGTTGAAAAAGGTCATGATTTTGAAAAATATATTTTGGACTTATTTGAAAAAAATGACTTTACATATGTAAGGGTTACAAGCGATTATGCCAGCAAATCAGGTGCTTTTGTTGAGTCCAGCATGGATCCTGATTTGGTTCTCAGATGTAAAAAGTCTAAACAGGAATTTGCAGTTGAATGTAAATTCAGGTCAGGTTTATATTGGAATAAAGAGCGCAAAGCACATATGCTTCAATGGTCAAATCCTGCTCAAATAGGTCGATACAAAGAGTATCAAAAAAAGCATTCGATTCCAGTTTTTGTTGTTATTGGTCTTGGCGGTTACCCTGACAAACCTGAATGTATGTTTTGCATTCCTTTAAATGAAGCAAAATATGCAGATTTATTCGAATCATTTTTGGGTAATTTTGAAAGAGGTGCATCAGAACCATTTAAGTGGAATTCCGTGAAAAAAGAGTTAATTTGAGGAGGATATTTATAGCTCATTATTTTTTAAAAAACAAACATCCATTTTTCATGGTTTGTTAAACCCGAAACGCCGATAAAACCCTAAAATTAAATATATTAGATTAAAATGAAAAAAGCGTTTCAAATAGTTGTTTAAAATTAATGAAAAACGATGTTTCAATAAAGCCTAAAAACTTGTATGAAATCCCACATATGACCGCTAATTTCGAATTTTGGTCTGAGCGAAGCGAAGAACAAAATCGGAATTTGCGGATGCTCAAAAAAGAAGCAGACGCAAGTGGAAAAGTAGAGCCTGTTCCAATTGAATTCTTTCTTTTACTTGTCGCTGCGTTGCACTTGGTCACTGCACTGCGCTTAAACACTGCATTGCTGCTTGTCACCGCCCGCCCACGCGCGAGCTGCACAAATTTAAAAAATATTTTGAAAAAAAATGACCCTACCGTTTTTGTTTTTTAATTAAAAGCATTACAGTAAATAGTTGTTCTCCCTGTCCCCTACTCGCAGAGTAACAAGCTTATATGTTGCGTAGCCCTCAGCAACAAACGGTTCCGACTTACAAATCTCTTCGGCCTCTTCATAGTTTTCTGTTTTGAGTATGATCATATCGGCAACGCCGGGATAACCTTTAAGCGGTCCGCAGAGTACTAATTTCCCGCTGTCGTCAAGATTTCTGATATGCTCAACGTGCTTTATAACCATCTCTTTATTGATTTTGTTATATAATTTGCCTCTTTCTATGAGCATAACATACAGCAGCTTTTCCACACTGCTCATCTCCATTTCAAAAAATGAACTTACTGTTGACGAATTAATAGCTTCTTTCAACAGTAAAAAGATGAACTTTGCAGCTTTCCAAATCAATAAAAGAATAAAACTTTTCAGCCAAAGGATTTGGATCGCTTGATTCCTCTATTCTTTTGGCATCTTCTATTGTTTCAAAAGTGAGCAAGTCAACCCACATATCGCCTTCAAGAAGCTGCTTCCATGAAATATAACCCTTTTGCTTAGACATGTATTCATTATTCAATTTTTCCGATGCCTGTAAGAAGTCAGGTACAGACACGCCTTTTACAAGGTTAAAAGATATAAACAAAACAGCATTGGACATAATATTCTCCTTTCTTAAATGAAATAAAATTCATAGTTTATAAGGATGAAGCATTGCATGGCTGTGTCATAATTTGCCAAACGATACCGTAACGATCTTCAACCATTCCATACATTGATGCCCAAAAAGCAGGAGCTAAAGCCTCAATTACTTTACCGCCTTCTAACAGCTTATTATATAGTGTTGTAACTTCATCCGCTGTTTCTTTTGTAACCAGAAACGAAAAATTATCCCCTGTCGGACTTGTTTCTGCTCCATCGGTCATGACTACCATTGAACCAAAAATCAAAATTTCTGAATGCATCACAAAATCAGGCGGTAGCGATGATTCCATCCCTGAGTCCATTGGAGCATCTTTAAAGTATGCGATATCCTTTACCTTTGCTCCAACGACTTCACTGTAAAAAGAAATCGCTTCATTACAATTTCCCGGAAAATGTACAACCGTCGATAACATATTATTACTCCTCCAATGTGTTGATGATAAGCTATATTGATTATTCTTTTTCAATTTAAATGATTAAAATTAATCATGTTTGTAAAATTCAATTTGTTTTAGTCAATTTAGATTAATCAAAAAACAAAACAAGCCGACCATATCGGTTTACTTCAATTAATCCAAACATTTCACTTTGTTAAAGCCGAGGAAAAAAGTGCCTTTCTCAACTGATCTTTCAAAATGATAAGCATCGCGGATGTATTCATCACTCGGCGTTGAGGGTGAACCCAAAACGGCATCACCAACTTCAATTGTTCCCAAATCACAGGGCTTCGGCGGCAGCACAACAATCGGCTTTCCGGTTTTGCCGGCCGCTTTTGCTTTGTTCATAATAAACGTGCCCATCACCATGTAATCCGGATGTTCCGCATATTGACAGGCGTCGCCTTCCGAGCAATCAAAGCCAATGATTTCGCCGCCCTGCATCATAATCACATTCGGCGGCTCAGGCCAAACATATTGTTTGTTAGTCGTAAAACACAAAATATGTTCTCTTTTAAAGACTTCGGCGATTCCTTGGTTATCGCCTTCGCCCATGCCCATTAAAACATTTCCTTTCGCTTCTTCTTCAAGTTGTTCAATAATTTTTTTATCGACTTCGGTCAAGACAAAGACTTCTTCGACACCTTTGACCTGAAGCATATATTCTTTCACAACTTCAACCAACTCATCCTGAGTCGAAAAATCACACACAGACATTTGATTCCTCCATATTAATATTTAAAAATTCAATTCATGAATTACAAAATAACCCCTTGGAGCTACGCTCCAAGTTTGACCGCTCCTGCGGAGCGGCCAAAAAATCAAAATTTGTATTCTCTAATATCGCTTTACTCATATTTAAAAAAATCCGATATTAAATAATGAAAAATGATAGGTGGATTAAAAGATTAAAGATCGGTTCGCCGATCTGCACTGCTCAGAAAAGATCGAGACGCTGCTTCGCACCGCCCGAAAAAAAAACGAAGCGCTCGCACGCGGCGGCAGCGTAAACAGCAAGGTAACAGCGCACGTTCGCGTAAGCGAATGGGTGTGATAAAAAAAGCAAATGTAAACGGCAATGCAAACAATCGAAAATTAGCGGTCGTATGTGAGGCTTCATACAGTTTAAGGTTTTACTGAAACATCGTCTCCCCATTCATTTTTCTTTAAACTTGAACGTCGTTTTTTTGCTAAATCTAAAATCGTTTTTACAAGTTAAAATAACTTAAAACGGTTTATAAGTTGAAAATTAGCTAAAAAAGACTTATCAACTGTAAATAAATTAAAAATAGTTAATCAAATCTCAACTCAAATCTTCATTTCAATAATTTCAGCATTCTCAACCGTTTTTTGAATCATTTCATCTATATCAAAAACAAACTTTTCTTCTTCGGAAACAGCTGCCGTCAAAACGGCTTTCACTTCCGGTTTTTCAGGAACGGCCAAACATTCTTTTTCGCCATTGGAGCGAATTGAAATGTCAAAAGTGCCGATTTTTCGCGCAATGTCAATGATTTCCGTTTTATCAAACGCAAGCAGAGGGTGATAAAGCGGCAAGCTTAAGCCATACGTTTCGGAAAGCATGTTTTCAGCGGTCTGCGAAGCCACTTGCCCGAGGGAAGAGCCGGTAATAATGCCGCTTGCTTTTTCTTTCATCATAACAGCGCCGGCAATTCTGAACATAAAACGCTTGCACATCAGGCAAACATTTTTTGGTCCGGTCGTCTGCATCATTTTATTCATATATTCGCCGTTTTTAATTCGGTAAATTTTTTGCTTTCTGCCGGGCATCCATGAAAAGAGAACTTTGGCGTTTTCAATTGCTTTTTCAGAAACGATTGACCCTGCATATTCTTCATTATCGAAAAATACGGGAATAATCTCAACGCCGCGCTTCATCATCAGCCAAGCGGCAACAGGAGAGTCAATGCCGCCCGACAACAAAACAACCATTTTACCTTGCGTTCCCGTCGGAAAGCCGCCCGGTCCTTTAATTGTTTCGGAATAAACATAAGAGCCGGATTGGCGGACTTCAATAAAAACTTCTTTATCAGGGTCGGTTAAATCAACAGCGGGTGTTTTGCCGGCTTCAGCCAGCTTGTTCCAAATTGCGTCACCGCACTGTTTTGCAATTTCAGTCGATGTAAAAAAATGATTCCCGGAACGGCGCGCGCGAACAGCAAACGTTTCGCCGTCTTGAATCATTTCATTTCCGATTTCGGCGCAAAGCGCCGTTATTTCAGCCGGTTTCGATGAACATGAATAAGCGGGAGAAACGCTGACGACACCAAAAACAAGCGCCGCTTTTTCCGCTGCCGCCGGATCGTCTGAATGAATAAAAATGCGGCCGAAGTCCCTCTGAATTTTAGAAAAAGAGATGCCATGATATTCAAGCATTTGCTGAATATTGTTTTTTAAAATTTGTTCATATTGTTCACGAACGCCTTTGCTTTTCAGCGACAGCTCACCGTAGCGGACAATAACAATTGAATTTGATGCTGTTTTTAATGATGTTGCTGCTGCCGGTGAAACGGACATAATCATTCTCCACGTGTTGATTACTGATACACGTCATTTATTGATAAATGTAATTAACGGATTTATAAAATTCGTCAAAAACAGAAAAATTGAGTAGCCCGGCACGGATTCGAACCGAGGTTACAGGATCCAGAGTCCCGTATGATTGACCACTACACTACCGGGCTTTGCTGTTTTACAGAATAAAAAGCAACCTAACTAATGTTATTTCGTATAAATAATTTTTGCTTAAATTTTGCTCGGGCTCTGCCCTCACAAAATTTTAGGGTTTGACCGGTCCGAAGGAGCAGTCAATCAGAGGACGGGGGGAGGCATCGGCTTCTGAAAAGTCGCTGCGCGACTTTTAGCGGCTCCGCCGCGCGCGCGAACTGTGCCGTTTTTAATTTAAATTGTTTGAAAATTAAACCACGCTTTTTAATCCAGCGACTCTTCACTGTTTTCTAAAATCGCCGTCCACCACCAGCGAGCCATGTCCATTAAATCTTTTGAAAACTGGCCTGAAAGGTGATATTTTTGATTTTTAACGCTGATTAAACCGGCACCGGTTAATTTATTTCTCATGGAGTAAAAAGAAGCGCGGCTGACTTCCAAGTATTCAATAATCATTTGCCAATCTTCCGTTCGAAGCGGATTTCCTTCTTTTTGCCGAGACTCAACCAAATTTAAAAATTTCTGGCCGCGGATCGCGGTTGCGTCTTCCTGAAACAGGCGGCGCATTAAACTGTAATACGGATCACGGGAATTACTGACCCTTGCGCTTGACTCGGATCGAATAACAATTGTTGTTGCCGTTTTCGGCGCATTTTTGACAATAGACATAATAACTTATTGTCTCCCTTTGTTTTTATTTCTTTTTAATCTAATGCTAAATTAGACAAAATGGATTAATTTTATTTAATTTTGTCTTTTTAGATTAATTTAGTATGAAATACAAACGAAATGCATACTAAAATTTACGAGATAAAAGACGATCACATAACGTCACTGAAACTAAAAGGAGTTAAAATGAATTAACGATAGTACATTCTGACTCAAAAGTGGCGTTCTTGACTTTTTCAGATTGCGCTGACGGATTTTGGTTTTAGGCAATTATTTATGAGAGAGACATATTCATCTTTTACAGTGTAAACCGTTGGCGTTTTATATGATTCTTTATAAGATTTTAAAATGCCGACTTTTGATTGAATATATCCGATCATGGAAGCAACTTCATTGCGCGTGATCTGATATTCCTCTGACAATAAGTCATGGATTTGACTGACCGTGAATTCCTTGACTTTTACAAAAAGATCCAGGATTTTTTTCCGGTAACCTGTAATATCTGCCGCCACGAATTGTTCAAGACGGGACATAATGCTTTCTTTCAAAGACATAATAGATACCTCTGAAGATGTTAAAACGATTTGAATTGAAAGTTTATAGAAATAAATAGAAATTCATAGACTTTTTTGAATTTCATTAATAATACTTCTACAATAGATTTCAATAAACTGCATCATATAAAAACTTATCACAAAACAATTGATCTAATATTGTTCTTTATTCTTAACAGGCAATTATTTTAAAAAAATATAAAATGTTTGAAGAAAAATCGTACATTTTTCAATTCTTAAAATAAAATTTTCAAGTCATTCCAAAAAATTTCAATAATTTTGTGTTAAAAGATATAATTGAATTTTAATATTTTTTAAAAATATTTTTTCTTTCCAAAAAATGGAATTATATTTCAAAATGCTCTTTCAAGAAAATAAAATATTCGTCTATATTTATATAATTAAATTTAACTCCGAGAGTCTATACTATTTCTTCAAAAATGGAGGTTGAAAATATAGCAAAAATTCGAACTTTTTATGAATTTATGATTAAAAAAAATAAAAAATTATTCAAAAAATAACTGTTTTTTCAAAAATTTTATTCAAAATCGTTTGATTCCAGAGACTATATGTTTGGCATGAAAACTCTAAATTTTTTCTTTGAAAAACTGTGTTTTACCAAACTCGATCATTCCAAAGACTCTATGAACTTGAGATATCTGAACGATTTAATGGGGATTTACTGCAAAAAAGATGTTTTGAAAATATTTTAAGAAAAATCATCCGTTCATACTTACTGACTTTAGAATAAACGGTTAAATCTAAAAATTGACTAAACAAAAAATTTTTGATTTTTTTGAAATTTCGTTTTTAGATTTTTAATTTCTATTAAAATCAAAAAACAACGTTTTTTTAGTTTTAGAAACAAAGGTATATATTTAATTCTACGAATATTATTCTAATAAAAACAGGTGAATAGAATGGTCTCTGAAACGAAACCGGATTTTCCGGAAAATGCGGATTTTTTA
>JAIRKA010000119.1 GCA_031260345.1 Methanosarcinales archaeon | reverse complement strand
GTAAATACGATTGTGAGGAGCCAGACCAGAATGATAAAGGCAAGCACTTTCCAGAAGTTCTGCTTCAAAACAGCGTATGATTTCTTGTAAGCACTGATAACGGAAATATCGTCAACAACGATTGCGTACGTTACAAAGTAAAAGAAAAGTGTCAAAACGATTGTATAGATGATCGTCAGCAGAAGGCCGATTAAAGCAGGAGCAGCTAACGTCTTAATTATTGAGAGGAAAGCGTCCGGATTATTAATCATCACGTCAAAAATACCTTCAATCGTATATCCCGCATTCATAAAAACGTAAACTGTCGGCGCCCAAAAAATAGCCGCAATGAGATACAATATGAGCAAAATTATCGAAGCAAGAATCAAACGAAGCGCAAACTTATTGCCGTATTTGAACATGTCCGAAAAATTCGTTTTACCAAAGGCAACAGCCTCTTTTGACATGCCGACCAATCCGGCCATCAAATAACTGGAAAGGATGAGTAAAACAGCTATATAAGCCAAATATATTATGCTGATATAAAGAAAGCTTTCCGAGGATGGAACTGCTGTCAAAACATTCTCTAAAGCAAACCCTAAAATAAACGCGGATATAAAAGCAATCAGAAGCAAAAGCCCCATCGGAGCGAATAAAATCGGATTTTTGAATAAATTCTTCAGTCCTTCTCCAAAGGTATCAATAATATCTTCCATTTTTAAATCTCCTTTAATAAATGTGTGAAATTGAATACTAAAACGTATTCAATGAATAAAATATATTCACTTTTATAAAAATGTTTGTAAGGCTAAAATCACTGCATTTCAGCCATCTTTTTTCCGGTTAAAATAATGTAAAACCGTGTGACCCAAATGTTCATTGCCGCTGCCAAAAGGATCAAAAGAACTAAATTAACGGTAAGCCCGATAAGAAAGGGAAAACCGAAATGATTGAACACCGCAATCAGAAGAACGCTGGCAGAAGTCACCAGCATCTGAATTACAGTGACCAAAAAGACGAAAGATATAACGCGAATTGGGCGTGTCCAAAGCAATTTGAAAGATTTCCGATAGCTTTTGAAAACCGACAGGTTATCAATAACGATAATGTATGAAACGAAATAAAACATAAAAGAGACGAGAAGCAGATACGCAGCCGTCGCTAAAACGGCAATCAGAACAGGAACGGCTAGAGCTTCAAACATCGGCAAAAGTAAAGACGGGTCAGTATTCAAAGCGTCAAGAACATAGTCCGCATTAAATTCCATGTCGCCGACTCTGTTGAGCACGGGCTGCCAAAAAAGCGAAAAGACCGTTCGAATCAATGTAATGAAAAGAAAAGCCAAAACTAACTTGAAGGTATACTTTTTTCCATATGACAGCAAATGTTTAGAGCGCGTTGCACCTGATTCAATAACTTCTTTGGCCATGCCGACGGACCCGGCAGTTGCAAAAGAAGAAATAAAAAGGGTTAAAAGGACACCGGCCAAGTAAACTGCTAAGCTGTTGATTTCAAAATAATTAAAATTCAAAACAAAAAAAACGAGTAAAAGAGCCAAATAGATAATGGCGACGTGATGAACAGCGGCAGGAATGAGTAAAATCGGATGTCTTTTCAAAAGCTTCAAGCCGCTGACAATCGTAGTAAAAGCGTTTTCTGTCATAGATTTACCCAAAAACATTGAATAAACAATAAACAACATTGAATAAAATAAAAATTGAAAAAGAAAGGAGATGTGTCCTTTCTTGATGTCTTTTTAGTGAATTTTTTGCCTGAAGATTTAGTTTCTGTCCAAAATTCCTTGTTCAATGTCGGAATATTCAGCGAATTCTTCATAAACGATTTCTTCAACTGTTTCATCCGTTAATTCGTAGTACATGCGTACGCCCCAAACAAACATAAGAGTGTACAACACTGCCATGATGATAGTCTCAATCAGAAGCCCGATAACGGCGCCGGCAACAGGAATAAATCCGAGAATGGCTGAAATAATGCCGATAATAAACGATACACCAAACGCGATGACAAATATCAGCAGAACAAAAATGAAAATATCTGCTTTGTTATCCATGAAAAGGTAGTAAGATTTTTTAAGACTTTCAATAACGCCCATATCGTCAACAACGATCGCATAAGTTCCAAAGTAAGTTATCAGTAAAAGAAGAATGCCCACGACAAGAAAGACAAGCAAAAACAACAGCCCCAAAATAATTGCGACTGCTGCTGAAACTGCTGCTGCCATGATAATTAAAACCATAATAATAGCGGCAAGGATGCCCATAGGGATGCCGATAAAAAGAATTATAACAACCGTATAGCCGAGAACTCTCAGTAAATATAGAACGCCGTAAGAAAAGAAATCTACGAGTTTTGTTGAACCTGTTAAAGCCGCTTCTTTTGCCATACCGGTTAAACCCGCGTAGATGAATGAATAAAAGATAAGCAGAAGGATAAACCCAACAGTAAGAGTTAAGCCAAAGAGACCGGGATTCAAATTATCAAAGTTCATTGTTTCAAAGAACAGAGGATCCAAAGAACCCAAAAGCACTGAAACAGCTGTTCCAATATCTCCGAAAAGTGCCCAAAGAAGAACAATTGAGAATAAAGTTCCGCCAATTGAAAATAATAAACCGGGAATAAGAAGAATGGGATTGGCTTTAAAATCACGCCAGCCCCCTGAGAAAACATTGTTGAATGAAACCATAGAATACCACTTTTTAAAAAATGCTTTGAAAAATATAATAAAGTATAATTCCGTTATTGAAAATACAAATACGGTAAATGGATTATACTCTCTGTAGATATAAAAACTATACTGACGGATATAACCGAAAAACAGATAAATCCGTAACAAGAACCAATCTTAAAAATCCCCGTAATGAAAAAGGCAGGTTAAACAATGAATCATCCGACTGAAGAAACAATATTCGTGATTGCGCATTGTCTTTTGAATCCGCTTGCCCGTGTCAAAGGTATTCGAAAGCCCGACCCGATAGATACGAAAAACAAAAAGATTATTCAACTTCCGTGCCCGGAACTCATTTACGCGGGACCCGAGCGCGGAAAAAAAGCGAAAGAAGAGTATGATACATTAGATTATCGCCGCCTTTGCCTTGAATTATTTTTCCCGTACGCTGAAATGATTGAAACGTTTTCAAATGAAGGATATGAGATTTTAATAACGGGCATCCCGAAAAGCCCTTCTTGCGGTGTTTTTACAACAAGTGTATTTGAAAATCAAGTCGCTGAAGGCAAAGGTATCTTTTTTGAAGAAATCGAAAAGGAACTCATTCGAAGACAAATTCCGTTTAAGATGACAGAATAATCAGCAGACGAATTATTTCTCGGAGTCGGATTATAAAAACAGCAGCGGGTTGAAAAGTTGAAGAAAAATGGAGCGGCTCGCGCGCGTCGGCGGCAGCTCGACCTGCATGCAGCATGTATCCCCCTCTTTTTTGAGCCCTCCGCTCATTTCTGTTCTTTATTTTTCATTTGCGTAAATTGTTTCTGAATTTGAAGAGTCCTTATTTTGGACCGTCACACGGAACGGGTGATAAGTTGCCAGTGCGACCTGTGTTGTCGGAACAGCCACAGCCGACTCTTTTGAAAATCTTCTGAATATGCCTTCGCGGATAGCGTATTCTGCCGAATAGGCATTGTCGCGGTCATTAACCCAAAAATCTAAAAGTAAATATGTTCCGTTGCCGTCCATTCCCGAAACTCTGGCGCGGACCGGATTTGTTATGTTCGGATTTTTGCGGATCAATGCTTCCCTTGTTAGAACATTCGGATTCTTTACTGCCTCTTCTACAAGAATTTGACGGGCAAGGTCTAAATCGGAATCATTTGAGATTGGAACTGTAAAAGACCATTGAACAATTGAATCGTCAAGTGTCCAATTGATAACGGTTTCTTTGTTCAGGACGGAATTCGGAATGATAATAATGCGGTCATCACTTGTTAAAAGCGTTGTTTGGCGCAGGTTAATATCCGTGACGCGGCCGTAATTGTCGTCAACCGTGATCAGATCGCCGACGCGGAACGGCTGGAAAAAGACAAGCGCCACTCCCGAAAGAATATTGCTGAATGTATCCTGAGCCGCAATACCGATAATGATGCCGATAAAACCGACACTGGCAAGGAGCGCTGTAGAAAGCGATTGCAGTGCCGGGATCGTGTAAAAGATAATAATAAAACCGATAATGTAAACAAAGCCGACCGAAACGTGTTTCAGCATTGTAAATTTCGTCGGGTCCATACGCATTCTTTTCTGAAGCTTTCCTGAATACTTGTTAATGCGGTTTTCAACGATTTTCGCAACAAAAACGGTGACGATTAAAACGATTAATGAAAGAAACAGCTCCGGGAGGTTATCGACAAAAAAAGTTACCATATTGTCAATCGTTTGCTGAAACCGCTCCAATAAATTGACGTCAACGAGTAGGGACATTCTCTCACCTTTTAAATTTGAACAAACCTGTCATGGATTGCAAAAATCAAATAATTATTTCAGATGTTCCATTATCAGATATATTTATAAATATTTTTTTAAAATTTTCGGCAAAAAGGCGTTCGAATTTTTTAAGAAATGGATGTTTAGTTTTTCAATTCCCTTCTATTCAATTTCATTCTATTCTTATTTTAAAAATTTAAAAGCGGTTATATTCCCCTTTCAAATTTCAGCTTTGTAATGAAAACAGAAATCGCAAAAACTGAAATCAAAATGAAAGACTTGCCCGCTGCGGAGCGCCCGAGAGAGAGGCTTTTGAAATACGGGGCGGAAGCTTTGTCGGATGCAGAACTGCTGGCAATCATTCTCGGAACAGGAACGAAAGGAATGAATGTCATAACAGTATGCCGGCATGTTTTTAGAGATATGTCTCTCAAAAAACTGAGCAGGAGCACCGCCGCCGAACTGATGAAAATCCCGGGAATCGGGCAGTCAAAATCTTGTCAAATCATTTCCATTTTTGAACTTTCAAGAAGGCTGGAAGCGTACTCAGATGAACCGAAACGAAAAATCAATGAGCCGGATGATATTTTCCGATACATTTACCCGAAAATTCGAGAAGAGAAACAAGAAAAAGTTATCATCCTCTGCTTGGATACGAAAAATCAAGTTATTTCAGATGTAACTGTTTTTGTCGGCGGCTTGGATATCAGCATCTTTCAACCGCGCGAAATATTTAAGTCAGCGCTTTTGGAATCTGCCGCTTCAATCGTACTGATTCATAATCACCCGTCCGGTGACCCGACGCCGAGCCGCGAAGACATCATCATGACAAACAGAATCATTGACAGCGGAAAACTTTTAGGAATTCATGTGTGGGATCATTTAATCATCGGAGACGGGCGCTTTATCAGTTTAAAGGAAGAAGAATACATATAAGAAACGGAATTCAAATCTTTCCTTAAAGTACAAAATAAAAATAAAATGTGACTTTTGTCACCACATCATTTATAAAAGATATGTTCTTTTAGAGAAGGAAACATATGTCGGAGGTAGAGTTTGTTAAACGATCCGTATACAGTTCCTTATAAAGGCATTTACGCAATTTGCGATGAAGACGGCAGGAAAGCCGAAATTATCGAACAGTCGAGTTGCTATGGCGGTGCTTGCTGGTCTTTGCACCATTATGCGAAGTCACCCGCTGTCGCAAGTGCCAGAACTGTCGGCGAATATATCCGATACTCCGTTAAAACCGGACCGTCAACGCTTGAGCTCAAATCATCTGTGGCAGCGGCAGGCATTGAATCCATTATTTGCGACGATTCAAAAAATGAAGTTCAAATTACTTACATGGGAATCGGCGGCGGCGGTGTCGGCGCAACCAAATGCCGCGCTTATGCCGAGGGCGTTTTAAGATTTGAAATCTCCGAATCCGGCGGCGGAAAAACAGCGACCGGAAAAATATTCGTTCCGAAACGAAAGCGTGTTTTGATTGCGATCGACGATACCGATTCATGCGAAGTCGGCGCAACTTGGACATTGACGCACAACATCGGCAAAGCGGTCAGCTGCGAAAACGCTGTTTACCTGTCTCAGGCATTGGTTCAGCTCTATCCCGTCCCTGAAAAAACACAAAACTGCATGGCAGCCGTTTTGGAATTCGGCTGCACAACGGATGCCGCAAAAGAAAAACTTGTCGCCGATGTTAAAGAACTCCTTTTGAAATACAGTGTCAGTGAAAATACGGGAATGCTCGTGTATACCGGTTTTGATGTCACCGCTGAATTAAAAGAATACAGCCGTTTGGGCAGAACGATGCGCGTTTCCAGAGAAAAAATGTCGGAAACGGCAGAAAGAAATCATGTGGATATCATTTTAAACGGCAACGGCGCAATCGGAGCAATGGCCGCTTTCGCATGGTTCGCGCAGCCGATTGAATCCGTCAAGCCCGAGTTTGATATTTGACCGGTCCCGAGGGGAACGGTCAACTCGGAGCGCAGCTCCGAGGGGTTTCATTTTTTGAATCGACTTGTATAACAAAAATAATAACAAAAATGCATAAGAAGTGCATCTCTTTTTTCAAAATATTTTTCAGAAAAACCTGTCCGGCTCACGCGCGTGGCGGCTGCGAGTGAAGGGGGAGCTTAGCATCTTGATTGAAGAGAGGAATAAAAAATTAAAAAAGCGGCAGAATTAAAGCTTGCCGCGGATTGTCGCATTTTGACATTGACAGATCTTTTTGGATTCACCGCATCTTCCCCTTCCTCTTTTGGAAAGAGCGGAGGACAACGCCGATATAATTTCAATAACCGTTTTTTGATTCTTTTCAACAACATCTTTAACTTCATCAGCCGTCACCATGTTTTGGCTGAGGCCGGCCGCAGGATTTGTAATGGTGCAAAGCGAAGCGTAGCAAAGACCCGCTTCTTTTGCCAGAACAACCTCGGGAATGCCCGTCATGCCGACAACATCAGCGAAATGGGCATACATTTGAATTTCCGCTTTTGTCTCAAAGCGAGGCCCTTCCGTACACAAATAAATGCCCTGTGAATAAGAAACGGATTTCTTCTTTAAAACATCGAACAGCAAGTTTCGAATATCAAGGCAATACGGATCCGTCATATCTGTATGAACCGTTTCTTCATCATAAAATGTGCCGGCTCTGTTTTTGGTCATATCGATAAAATCATTCGGAATAAAAAACGGAAAATCCAAAAAATTGTCGGGGGAAAGAAGCGCTTTCTTTTTTAACATTTTATCCGTTTCAAAATTTTCAGTAAGCGGCACTTTTCTCATTAAACCGACGGAATTAATTGAGAGAACGGGCGCATTGATTTGACGTGCCGCGTCAATCAGCGCCAAAAAATTCACTTGATGAGGCGGAACGTGCTGCTTTCCCTGATGGCGGGAAATAAAGGCAATATCAAAATCCTCGCCGGCACGGAGAACAGAAACAAAAGCCGTCCCGTAAGGTGTTTTTATATCACAGAGTTTGGCGCCTTCTTCAGATAAAACACCGTATCCGACACCGCCGATAACCGTTAAAACAACATCTTTGAATAATTTCAAAATATCATCTCATTCATTAACATATCTAATAAAATGAATAAACGGCTTCATATTTTAAAGATACCGAAAAAGCAAAAAAAGAAAATAATCAGATTCTTCTGCGGATATAATCCCACATGAACAAACCGGATGTTAAAACAACCAGAATAGAGAAAAGGGACAGGTAGCCCTGAATTTTTGAAATAATGTCTCCGACTGGTGGAAGAGATGAATAACCATTACTGGGAGGCTCTGGCGCCTCAGATGTGTCAGCGGTTCTGTTTTCCGGAACAACGGTGGCTTCTCCGTAAGAGTTTGAGCCTGATGAATTGACGAGCTCGGATTCAGCTGAAGCGATGACGAAGAGCGAGAAACTTGTTGTATAAGTCGTAACAACATAGTAACTGCCGTCAATCCTTTTGGAAGCGACATTAATTTTTAATTGTTCCATTTCTTGAACGCCGCCAATTTCGAAAACGTGGAAAACAGCCAACTCATTGGCAGAAATCGGGCTTCCGGATGAATCCACTGCGGGAACCTCAAACTCCAAAGCAATTTGTTCATTTTGACTTTTCAGCTTTTCATTGAGGTCAGCTTTAATGGCCGGATCCGAGAAATCAACATTGATAACGGAATGAATCAAAGTTTCATCGTCAATCAAATCAGTTTCAACGTTTTCAATCACCCTTTTGGTAAGTGCCTCAACAATCAATTCAGCATCGGAGCCGACAAGGATTTCAGCAGATGCGGCCGGGAAAGACAGATTAGATAAAGCCGACGTTACCGGCGGCGAAACACAGTCTTTTAACCTCAGATTGAGCCTGCCGTCCTCGCCCTTTTGCAGGTTCGAAAAGGAAAAGCTTAAAGATTCACGTTTAACGGTAAATGAAACGGGTGCATTGGACCATGTTAAATCAGGTTTTGGGATAGACTCCTCAGTCTCTTCGAGGTCATCTCCATTGTTTCCGACCACTTTCGGGTAAATTGAAATGCTGATTGTTCTGGATAATGAAAGATCATCTTTCAATAAACATAAATTATTGAACATAATGTAATTAGGATACGGGTTTTCAACTTCATCTTTCTTTTCATAACACGTTACAATTATATTGCAATTTTCATTAAGATTTTCACCATCAGCAGGAGCAGTGTATTGTGAAAAGCACCCGGAGGCGTTTTCTTTGAAAATGCCGTTTACGAAAAGCCGCCATTCTAATGAACAGGAACATGGTTTCGGTTTATGTATATGTGTAATGTTTGTATATCCTCTACTGCTCTCGGCAGAGGGAATTGAATCAATATGTTCTGTATGATCAAAGTCAGAACAGATAAAAATATAATTCAAACTGAAATCAGGAACTCTTAAAATATTAACGGTCAACTCAGGCTTATAAGCGGAAATATCAATGAAATAACCGTTGCTCAAAGAGATTTGCCTGCCTCCGGTCATAGAAACAGCGCTCGACTCCGCGTCATACCAACTCATGGAACGCAAATTATTCCCGTAAAAGCTGTAAATCGCATTATTTTCGGATAATGCTTCAAGGAGTCCGGGGTATAATTTCGGATAGGCTTCTTCGATAAACAAATGCTCATAAAAGGAAGTATGATATGTACGGCTTGAGCTGCCGCATGTATACGTAAAGAAACTCTTGGAGGGATAGACGGCCAGCTTCGGTTCTGCATCTTCGCGACCAGACGCTCGGGAGCAATTTTCAGATTCAACTGCATCTGTTTTGTTTAAATCAATAACAGTAAATGTAAGGTAGTGACCGCGGTGCGTGCTGATATAGGTAGGACTTACAAATTGCGTGTTGCTGAAAGAACCGCAGAAATGAATCGTATAGTCACCTGCTTCAGTGACTTCAAATTGAACAGTATTATTATCAGCGTTTAACTGGACATACGAGATCCATCCACTGGAACCGCCGGGACCTGTAATCATATAATAGCTGAAAGTGTAATAGTTGGGAGAATTTGGTGAAATTTCGTGATTCAATTCAATTGTCACTGTCGTTCCCGATATGTAAACGAGATAAGGGTAATCAAGAACAGGATCAATCAATAATTCATTCGGAGGTGCATCATTTTCTAACGCTGCCGCTGTTCCTGCGCTGAAAATCGTCAGGAGTAAAAGAAGTGTCAAAAGGAAAGAAACAATTTTCGAGTTCATTTTTACTTACCGGCAATTAAACTTAATAATTATAAAATATAATATTGTATAACTATAGTTCAATTAATTATATACATTATATAATATATTTTTGAATATTTGTATGAAATACTTTCTTCTTATAGTATAATCATAAATATTCAATTGTATATAAAGTTTATTGAAAATATACCGGATGTTTGTTTTCATATGAGTTATATCATAGTAGTAAAATGAACTATTTACTCGAATAGTTGATTAGGAATTTTTACAATTAGTAATCAACCCCCGCTTAAAGAACAAAGTAAAGGACAGCAAACCCGAGAACATGAACCAGCACGAATAGCGGCACCGCCCATGTAAAAGGCTTTTTTTGGGTTTTATGTCTGAAGATCATCATGCCCGCATAAGCGCCGAACGGCCCAAAAAATGCCAAAATCAAAAGTGTCTTTTCCGTGACACGCCATTTGTTCATAGAAGCTTTCGCCTTATCAAAGCCGTATGCGCCAAATGCAATAATATTTAAAATTAAATAAATCGCTGCCAAAAATACAAGACCGGAACTGATTGCTACCATACATTCCAAAAAAACACGATTGTATAAATATCTGATGCATGATTCGCATCGAAAAGAACATTCAGCCGGAAGCAGAAGACAAAACCGGCGAATGTAATGAAATTAAATGAAGAAGAATTGTAATTAAGAATTGCAAATAAAGAAAAAATTCGACTAAAAAGATGCAATGATAATCAAGAAAAATGCAATGATACTCAAAAAATACTGTTCTAAAAACACTGTTAATACAATTCAATCAAAAAAATACAGAATGGAAAATACTGAATAAAAGCGTTTGACCGCTCCTTCGGAACGGTCAAAAATCAAAAAAACAATCCGCTTATAAGCGAGTATATTCACCGGCATCGCCGAGTTCTTCTTCGATTCTGAGCAATTGGTTATATTTAGCGGTTCTTTCGCCGCGCGCGGGCGCTCCTGTTTTAATCATGTCGGCGCCGAGCGCAACGGCCAAATCTGCAATTGTCGTGTCTTCGGTTTCGGCGGATCGGTGGCTGACAAAGAGAGAAAGACCGTTTCTTGTTGCCAAAGTTGCCGCATCAATCGCCTCAGAGAGCGTTCCGATTTGATTTACCTTTAAAAGAAGACCGCTTGCCGCGTTTTCAGCAACTCCTCTGGCGATTCTTTCGGGGTTTGTAACAAACAAATCATCGCCGACAATAATCGTTTCCCAGAGTTCGTTTGTCAAATTTTCGAAATCTCCGAAAGAGTCTTCATAAAACGGATCTTCGATGGATAAAATCGGATAGTTGTTGACCAAATCAATGTAATAGGCCGTTAATTCTTCGGCGCTCATTGCTTCACCGTCAACGGTATAATTTTCACCGTCAAAGAATTCGGAAGCGGCGGCGTCCAAACCGATTTTGATTTCATCATCGGTGTAGCCGGCCTTGTCGATTGCAATCATTAACGCATCCAGAGCTTCAGTTGTCTTTTCCATTTTCGGCGCGAACCCGCCTTCATAACCGACATTGGTCGAAGAGGCGCCGTAAGACTCATTCAAATACTTGCCGAGCGCGTGATAAATTTCAGCGCCCATTTGCATCGCTTCGGCAAAGGTTTCAGCGCCGACCGGCTGAATCATAAATTCCTGAATCGCCAAATCATTTCCGGCATGCTTACCGCCGTTAAGGACATTCAATGTCGGAACAGGGAGCGTAAAAGAGTTGGCGCCGCCGAGATATCTGTAAAGCGGCAATTTAGACTCTATTGCTGCGGCTTTTGCGGCAGCCATTGAGACGCCCAAAATCGCGTTGGCGCCGAGAACGGCTTTGTTGTCGGTTCCGTCCATTTCAATCATCATCATATCGATTTCGCGCTGCATTCTGCAGTCATTACCGACCAAAGCTTCGGCAATGCGGGAGATGTTTTCAATCGCTTTTAAAACACCTTTGCCGTTGTAGCGGTCAGAATCGCCGTCACGGAGTTCCAGCGCTTCATACGTTCCTGTGGACGCGCCGGACGGAACGCTTGCACGGCCGAATCCGTTTTCGGTAATAACGTCAACTTCAACAGTCGGGTTGCCGCGAGAGTCAATGATTTCGCGGGCTTTGATATTGCGGATTAAGAAGCGGTCCGCGTCATTGTAGCCTAAGATTTTCATAATGATCACACAATAAAAATTCAACGTGATTTAGAAAAGAGCGTTGTTAAGTATAAATCTTATTGTTCAAATTAAATTTTGCTCACTTCGGTCACAAAATTTCATATGGGCGGGGGGAGGGCGATGTTTGCTGAAAAGTCGCTTCGCAACTTTTAGCGACTGTCGCCGCGCACGCGAACTGCACCGTTTTTCATATTATTTGAAGGAAAAATAAACCCCAATTTTTTCGAATCAAAAATCAATATCTATCGGACAAATAATCGGAACAGCGGTGCCGCAGTGAGAACAAACGAAATCTTCGCCGTCCCTTTCAAGATTGATCGCTTCACCGAATGAATAAGTTCTGTTGATCAATAGCGACCGACATTTCGGGCAAAACGTGTTCTGATATTCCGAAATCGTATTTCCGATATAAACATAATTAAGCCCCGCGCCTGCATAAACCGTCCTTAGGCGCTCAAGCATTGAATTGGGTGTCTGCGCAACATTTTCCATTTTATGATTCGAGTGAAACGCATTCAGATGAACGGGCGTATCGCTGCCGATGTTTTCGATGATCCAAGCGGCTGCCGCTTTTGCTTCATCAATGCTGTCGTTTTGGCCGGG
>JAIRKA010000114.1 GCA_031260345.1 Methanosarcinales archaeon | reverse complement strand
GCCCCACTGAGATAATAATCTTCCTCGTCAAAAAAACCTTTAATGTTTCCTGAGAAAGAACTGTCTGAAATAGAACCGCCTTCCAAATTACCGACTAAACCGCCGACCACATTGCTTCCTGTTACATCTCCTGTGACAGAGCTGTTTTTAATGGAGCCTTCCCGCATCCACCCGACCAAGCCGCCGATCTCCCAAATATGTCCTTTAACGTTTCCCGGAAAAAAACTGTCTGAAATGGAACTGTCGTTCATACACCCGACTAGACCGCCGACCATCTCATGTCCTTCAATCTCCCCTGAGGAAGAACTGCTTGTAATGGAGCCCCCCTCCATCTACCCGACTAGACCGCCGACCATCCCATATCCTTCAACCTTCCCTGAGAAAGAACTGCTTGTAATGGAGCCGCCACTTTCTATCCGCCCGACTAAACCGCCGATCACCTCATATCCTTCAACATTTCCTGAGAAGGAACTGCTTGTAATAGAACCACCCTCCATAATCCCGACTAAGCCGCCTATATCCGGTCCATTCTGTAGCTGGGATATAACATTTCCGCTGACGGCAACGTTGTTAAAAATAGTATCCTGCGCATAGCCGACAACAGCACCGGCGGCCCCTCCCTCACTTTTAACATTAGCGGATTCAAGCGTTAAATTGGTAATAACAGCTCCATATGTCTGAATAAATAAACCGGTGAAACCTATCGTATTATCAATTTCCAAACCAAAAATCGTATGCTCTTTTCCATCCAAATTGCCATTAAACTGTTCAATGGGTTCCCACGGCGATGTTAAATGAATGTCTCCGCCAAGAATGTAATAATAAGAGCTTTGTGAACTGATTGCCGCTAAATCAGCTTCGTCTTCAATGATGAAAGGATCGGAGAGAGTACCGTCGCCGCCTCCAAAATTACCATCGACCGCGTGTACATTTCCGGCAAACGAAAACAAAATGATCAGCGTCGCAAAGATAAGTAAAGAATATTTCAAAAAGTTATTCGTGTGAATAGATTTGAATGAATTTGATATCATGAATATTTCCCCCAAAACAATATTATAACAAACATATAAACAAAAAAAAGAGATTTTACAAAGAGTCCTAATATTAATGCAGAAGCAGTCCAATAAATAAATACTGTTCGTTGAAAAGTTACCAATCGGTTTTTTCAGGAAAGGGAAAATAAATAAACAAATTCAGGGAAACATCATTTTTAAAAAATAATAGAAATCGAACGCCCTCTTTCTTCCTTTTAATTTAAAGAAAAGCGGCGTTCGAGTTTCAAAAATTAAAGAAACCGATGTTTCGGTTTCTATTTGAAATTGACGAATTATTTCCGGTTCAAATAATAGTCAATTCAAATTATCCCCAAATCTCTCAGCCGATTCGGCAAATACGTCTCCGTCACGAAATCCAAGCCTTTGCCGGCAAACGCCTGCTGTTCAGCTTTCTTTCCGATTTCAAGCTGAAGCTTAATCTGTTCTTTCCAGTAATCCGAAGCAAAACGAGGGTCAGAAAGCTCGCTCCTGAGCGCTGCGATGTCCTGTTCCGATAATTTGTCTGTCGCAAGCTCATATTCAACAATGTCAGACGGCTGAACGCCGATGAATTTCGCATCCGGCGTTGCCATATATTCGGAAAGATGCGCGCTTTTAATCGCGCCGTAAGCGATTGAAGAATAAATGCGGTAAGACCACGGGTCACCGTCCGTGAAAACCGTTGCCGGGATTCCGAGTTCGGTGTTCAGGCGGCGAATAATCCGACGCGTGGAACGAGCCGGCTGACCTTTCAAGTGAACCAAAATCGCGTTGTACTTTTCATCAAATCCGTTTTCAATCAAACGCGCGTACATACCGCCCGTCTCAACGGCAATAATCATTGACGCGTCGTGACTGAGGAATTCAATGTTTTCAACGTTGAACGGAATTTGATAACCGCCTTCTCCGATGTCTTTTTGACAATGAATGTCGCGGGAACCGCGTTTCGTTTCTTCACGAAGAAGCAGCGGTCCGTACATTGTCGCGCCGTCTTCTTCCGGACGGACGTGGAAAAACTCACGCTGAGCACCCGTGATGATTTCCAAATCTTCAATCAGGCGGTCACTTTCGGTCTGAGCGTGAAACTTGGCGGCGCCCCAGCCTTCCGAAATATAATACAGCTCTCTTAAAGTCGAACTGCGGTTGTTTGTCAAGTGTTCCGAAACAACGAAGTCTGAGACAGAAACTGTACGTAAAAGCTGCTGAGCGCCTTTCACGGTTTTGGCGGAGCGTTCGCTTTCAATATCACCGTAAACCCAAACATCGCTTTCATCACTGTAAGCCAGATTTTTCTTCGTTCTCGACGGCATCAAAACATGCGGAACGTGCCCGTTTTCAAATTGGTCATAAAATGTTTCGGCAAGACCGATCAGTTTTCGTTTCGTCCACTCGTCGTTTTCAATCTTTTTGTCGGCGACTTTTTTCTTGTATTCTTCCGAATTCTTGTCGGCGTATTCCGTTTCAGCTTGCAGCTTTCTCAGCGGCGCGCGGTCATCTTCTGTTCTTGATTTTAATTTGCCGGAAGCGTCAAATAAATCCGGCTCGGGCTCAAAAAATTCTTCATCTTCGTCGCGGCCGAATTCATCAATTTCACCGTCGCTCGAATAGCTTTTCTCTTTTGCCGCCCTGTAATTTGATAAATCATCATTCTCGGGGGAACCGTCATTCAAATGACCGTCATCAAAATTATCAAACGAATCAAATTCGGCTTCATAATCGTCCATATCCGAAACATATTCGCCAAAGTTTTCCTCGCTTTCTTCAATTTGCTTTTCAGTTTCTCCAATCTGTCCTTCGGATTCTTTTTTGCTTTTGCGTGCCATTTTTCTTCGCCTCAAAACAGTTCATTAAGGGCTTTTGCGCCCGTGACGTCTTCTTCGTCCAATCCTTCAACAATCACTTCAT
>JAIRKA010000093.1 GCA_031260345.1 Methanosarcinales archaeon | reverse complement strand
AAATTGATGACATGATTGCCGTCAAATATGTTGATTTGGACCAAGAAGTAGAAATCGCGGAAATCGCTGCCGAAGAACCGGCGGAAGAAAGACCGAGACGCGGACGCAGGTCGGCTCCAAGCGCTGTTATTGCTGCGGCTGCTGAAGAAGCGGTTGAAGAAGAACCGAAGAGGATGCAAAGAGGGCATGACAGGGAAAGCGGCGGACGCGAAGAACGGGCGCCGCGCGACAGAAATGACCGCGATAGAAGCGATCGTGACAGAAACGACAGAAATTCAAGAGGCAGAAGAGAGGAAGAGCCGATAAAGGAAAAGAAAGCCGAAATTCCGGCGCCGTTTGATAAAGAAATGGAAGCGCTTGTCGGCACAATGTCTTCTAAAATTTTGGATGAAAACAATACCGTTATCGCAAAAATGCCTGTCAGAGACCTTGCAGATACATTAAAAGCAGGTGTCTTCGGCGCAAAATCAATCGTTTTTGACGGTGTCATTTCACAAAGAATTGTTGACCTCGCGGCTGACCAAGGCATTGAAAACTTAATCGGGCTGAAAAACGGCAATGTCGTTAAGATGCCGACAGCGATGAAAGTTTTCACGGCTCAGTAACGGGAAAACAAATAACATTTGATTAAAAGCTGCTGTCATAATTGACAGCGGTAAATCTATTTTTGGTTCATGGTAAAATTAATAGATATTGAAAAAGCCAAACATCCGTTTTTCATGAAACTGTTAAACCCGAACGCCCGATAAAACTCTAAAAATAAAAATAATTCAGATTTAAGAGAAAAAACGGCGTTCCAATTTTTCATGAAAATCGGAATGAAAGACGATGTTTCAATAAAACTAAAATTGTACGAAACTTCGTATACGACCGCTAATTTTCGTTTTTGTGCTGAGCAAAGCGAAGCACGAAAACGGAAATTTGCGGATTCTTACCCATGAAATGAAGCAAACACGATTTACTGCTTACTAATTTAATTTTTTAATTAAACGTAAGGCGGATAATCTTTTTTCTTGGACTCGGATTGAGGATGACGCTTTTCATACCAAATTTTAGATTTTTCGATTTCTTCCCGACTTCTCTCTTTCTTTTCGGGATTTTTCTTCATTTCTGCCTCAGCCGGTTTGCTCGAAGCGGCATCGAAATTCATTTGTTCCATTAAAATTTCGGCTTTTGATTTTTGCTGCACTTTTGCGGGACCGGCAGGACTGTATCCGACTTCTTCAAAAACGATTTTTCGATTTGCTCTTCCGATTGCAATTGCAGATTCGTTGTTTTGAAGAACTTTTTGTTCGAAAAGATTTTCTTTTGGTTTTGAAGCATTCCGGATTTTGAATTCTTCATATTGAACCCGAACGGATGAGACTTTCATCTGACTAAAATGTTCATCATCCGGCCAAGCGGCAGACTTCTTTGAAACGGGCGCTTGCTGCTTTTCCGCTTTCGGCATTTTCTTGGGTTCAAACGCAGGCCACCTGAATTCGGATTTGCTGGGAGTGGGCACAGGAACAGACGTGGGGGCAGGGGCAGGAGCTGAAGTTGGCACAGAAGTGGGTGCAAGCGCGGGCACTGGTGCAGGCGTAAGCACAGACGCAAACTTCGCTTCGGATTTCGTTTCGGCTTTTATTCCGGATTTGGCTCTGATTTCCGCTTCGTAATCAGCTTGCTGTTCTTCTTTTGAAACTTTCGTGACCGTTGCAAACGAATTGTTGGAAGGGACTGCTTTTATGTTTTCTTTTGAAATCGGTTTTTCACCGACAACGATTGTTCCAAACGGTGTTTCAACAGTCTGTGAAACCATTTCATATTCGGATGAAACAGAACCGGAGTCATCCGCTTCGCCGACGACTTCAACTTCATCTGATTCATCTGTCGGAACACGAACCGGGCGTTCTGCTTGTGAACCTGCAAATGCGGAAATTGTAAAAGATTTCGGAGAAGCGTCATTTGTTTCATCAATTATTTCAGCGTCAAATTCTTCTGATTCAGCGGTTGATTCAGTGATTGCTTTGATGCTGATTGGATTGCTTCCATCGCTTATTTCCATCGGAAGCGTAGGGGTAGATGATGAATGTGAATCAAGTGATTTTGTGCGGCTGCCGAATTTATTTTCAGATGCTTTAGATTCAGCCGATTTTGCTTTAATTTCATCTGAAATTTTGTTTTCAAAAATGAGTTCTTCCGATACTGTTTGAATATCTTCAGTTTCGTTTTCATATCGGTCTTCGCACTCTTCTTCATATCCGTCATCATATTCTTCTTCGTTTTCCATCTCAGCAACTGTATTCGCCCGAACAGTTACTTTTGTGATGGCGCCGATTTTCCTGATGTCTGCCTTTCCAATCACCGTCAGCGTATTACCGTTTGCGTAGCCGACAACACATCCAGGCATAATTGTAATGCTGCCGCCGCTCTCAATGGAACTCACGACCACATTTTGAAAAAGAGAGATGTCAGCGTCTGCTTTTATGTTTCCTTTGATTTTAGAGCGGGAACCGACAATGATTTGATTTGCCTTTAAATGACCCTCAATGAAACAGCCCTTTCCGAGCTGAATATTTCCGTCGATTTTGACGTTTTTCCAAAAACGAACGCCCGGGCCGACGATAACGTTGCCTTTAACGGCGACATTTTGATCGATAATAGAATTTTTCGGAATAATATAAGTGTTTGATGGCGAATGAAAACGAATATTCTTGGAAGAAATCATAAAAATAGAAATCACTTACAATTATTTAAACCATATTAAAAAAGGAATAAAAAGTTGAAAAAAATAAAAGGAATGGAATCGAAAGGAATTGAAGGAGAATGGGAAGAGGATTATTCTTCCAACGTTTTTGATTGTTGCCTGCACTTCTTCTTCGGTCACTTCACGGACGATTTTGCCAGGAACGCCGATAACGGCCCCGCCTAAGACGGTGGAATTCATGTCAACAATAAATGTCGCAATCATTTTATTGTTAACATGACACAGCTTATTGCATAAAATACAGAAAGGTTATGGCTTAATATATCATTTTTCATTCATTTCTTCTTTTGAAATAAACAGCAACTCCCGCGATAATCAAAAAAACGCCAATTACTATGGCGATTAAATAAGTTTTTGAATTATCGGCAATGGGGTCGGGAATTGGTTCTAAAGGAACCGGTTCTAAATCAACTGTTTCTCCCCGATAATAACAATTAACGACTTTCGGCTTATAGTTTTCATTCCAGCCGCCGATGAAATTTCCAAAATGCCCTGCCGGCTTAACAGAACCGTTTGCTGAACTGTTCGAAATAATAACATTTTCATTTGAAACGAATCCGACCAGAGCGCCAGCATATTCATTCGCCGTTACCGAAACATTTACGGATGCTTCAGAAATATTTCCCCTGTTTATGGAGCCGATTAAACCGCCTGCGTTTCTCCCGTCGGCTTCAACAGAGCCAGATGCAGAAGAATTGATGATACTGCCGTTAATACTGGTATTGTTTAGAAAGCCGATTAAGCCGCCGGCATTATCTTCAGAGGCTTTAACTGAAACATCGGATGAACAATTTATAACAGAGCCGTTGAGCATATTTCCGACAAGGCCGCCGACATTGTTCCTACCATTGATTGTGTATCCTTTGCCTTGAACAGTGCAATTTTCAATTCTAAGATATGCTAAATCAACATCGATGAGCATATCTCCATCCATCCGACCAACCAAAGCAGCAACATTGTCATGTTCGCTTGTTAAATTTCCTTCTAAAATAACAGTTAGGTCATAAATTCTAACGTCGCCGACATTGCCAAATAATCCGTAACCATTAAATTCGTGCTCATCTGGTGTAACAAACTTTGTATCTCCTTTAAATGTAATCGTATGATTGCGGCCATCAAATACCTCTCTAAACGGTCGATTTACTGTCCCGATGGGGACCCAATTTTCTTCTGTTATTTCAATATCATTCATTAAACGAAAAACAATTGGATTATACAGATCATACTCCAAATCTAAGTAATAATTAATTTTTTTGAGGTCTTCTGCTGAATAAATATCAAACATGGGTGGTGGTATTTGCCATGCTGAAGCTACTGCCGGTCCGACCATTAAAAGAAGAGATAATATGATTAAAAAGCTCAGCAATCGTCTTACTTTCATAAACTTTCCTCTTTAATTGTTTAAAAAAATAAATACGAAACATGAATCAAAATATTTCCATATAACTGCTATGAAAATTGTTTCATGCTTCACAAGTCTTGTCATTATGAGTAATTTGAGATTCTATTTTCAATCGAAGAAACGATGTCTGCCTGAATGTTAACTTTTTGACCAAGACCATTCACAGCAAGATCGTCACCGACAACAAACAACTGACCTTTTTCACTTACAATAGTATAAAAAGCATTGTTGTTACCATCTTTCAAATTTCCTTTGACAAGGTATAAAATTATTTCTTCACCAACATAATATTCAGAAACGGAGGCCGTTTGTCTTACATTATCAAGTGAGCCGCCCATTTGACGAACGGTAATATCTTTTGTATTTCCGGTCAATTCGCCTTTATAAATTTCTTCAATTTCAATGATGACATCGTGGAAAAGATGATACTCAAGAATGTTTTTTTCTGCCGGCATTTTCCCGTCTGAAGTATTCCACTGAGAAGCTGTAATTTCTTTCACATGCCCTCTCATGATTAAATCTGGTAAATCTATTATTTGTTCATCATTGAAAAATGGATAACAAATCACAATGCCTAATTCAATGTCATAAGTTTTATCATTTTGTATTTCAACAGGAATATGTCTCAAATTCAGATAATTTTCCATCTCTTCAAAAGTACATTCGATGGGACAGTGTCCATTATCCAATTCAATATTGCCGGAATTCAAACCAACGCGTTGGTTTCTATAAATTTGTTGAAATACTGATTTATCGGATGAGTCCAAAAATCGTTTTCCACCACCAAAGGCTGCAGGGCGCATTACAGCAGGACCCCACGCATTACCAATATGACCAATGCCCAAGCTATGACCTAATTCATGAAGTGCGGTTGATTGCAAATCATAGATACCATTACTTCCATTTGCATTGCTTATATTAGTTGTAAATGTGTAATTAGTGTTAAAAGTAATGTGAGAACTCCTAATCACCGAACTATTGACTTGATTATAGGTACAAATAGCTACAGGGGTTCCGCTTATTGGACCTTTCTTAAATGAAACGCCGTCACTTGTATTATATCCGGTTCTATTAAAAAATATAGGCTTGCGGCCTGTTCCAAGTTCAAATCCGACATTTTCCCACGTTTTTGCTGCTGCAAAAATTTGAGCTCTTTCTTCATTACTAAACTGAGTTCCGTTAAAAGTCAAATTTATCTGCGAATTTTGCACGCCCCACGGATAAATAATTTCCCCAAAAGCATACACTGGGCTTATAAAAGATATACATATCATTAAAATCAATGACAATTTTAACATTTTTTTATTCATTTTACTATTCTCCTTGTGTTTATGTGTCATATACAAGGACAAGCAGCAAAAAATTTATTAATATAAATTTCAATTGTATGCTTGCCCTGAAATGGGTCGTGAGCTCAACCAGACTACCAAGCGAAGTTGAGTTCACTACATATCTGCTTTATACTTCTTTTTAAATATATAAGTAGCCATATATATTTTTCTATTAATATCTAATAAATATGACATAAATATATTTTCATAAAATTGATGGGAAAAAATTTAAGACAATAATTAATAAAATGATAGGAAAAGAAAGAAAAACGAAAGGATTAGAAGAAAATTACTCTTCCAACGTTTTAGATAATTCAACGTACCAAAGTGCGTTTTTGATTGTTGCTTGTACTTCTTCTTCGGTCACTTCGCGGGCGATTTTGCCGGGAACGCCGAGAACCATACTGCGCGGCGGAATGACTTTTCCGGCCGGAACGAGCGCGTTGGCACCGACAATGCTGCCTTCGCCGATAACGGCGCCGTCCAAGACGGTGGAATTCATGCCGATCATAACGTTGTCTTCAATGATTGCGCCGTGAACGACAGCGCTGTGCCCGATTGTCACGTTTTTGCCGATGACTGTCGGTTGACCAACGTTGCTGTGAAGGACACTGTTTTCCTGAACGTTGCTGTTTTCTCCGAATTTCATCGGTCCGGCATCGGCGCGGATGACGGCACCGTACCAAACACTTGTGTTGTCCGCAAATTCGGTGTCGCCGATGATTGTCGCATTTTTTGCTTTTCTTAACATAATTGAGCCTCGAATTTTGTAAAATTCTGTTAATCAGATGTTTTTTATAAGAGTTAAAAATCCTATTTTGTTTTTTCGGAAAAAAATAAAAAATGATGTGATTTAATTTAAACGTCATCAGCTTGAAAGAGTGAATGAAGCGAGCAAATTTTTGGCTTCCGACAGCTGCCGCCGCGCGCGAGCCGCTCCGTTTTTTAATTTATTGCTTGAAAAATTGCGACTTCATTTCTTTTTTGTGAGAAATCAAAAAATCGACCTCCTCGGAAATTAACTTGGAAATGATATGAGTATTGCAAGCCGCATCGAATAAATATCACAGTCGGTGTTTGATTTCCAAGGAGGTCTAATGAAAAGAGTTGCTCTTTTTCAGAATAAGCCCGTAACAATGGTTTTAATGAAATCTATAATGTCGATTCCGGATAGTCTTAAAACAACGTAAGCGCCGACGAATGTTCCAATCATGCTGCCGATGTTGGTAAGCGCCGCGACATAAATGACTTTAAAGAACGAATTCTTGTTCAGTTCCTTGAAAGTTTCGGCATTCATCATATTTTTCATGTCTTTTGTCGTCGGCTTTCTGCTGCCGGCTTCCGCAAGACCTGCAAACCAGCCGGCTGCAAGAAGCGGGTTGATGGACGTAAACCACGAAAGCATAAAGGCGACTGCCGCTGATCTGAGTTTGCCGCCTGCAAGCAGAGCGCCGGCCGCGCTGAGAACACCGTTAATTAAAAACCAGCTTCCGAATGCGATTAAAAGAATTTCGGGCGTCATTTCCGGAGAGGTGATAACGGCGTAAGTAATGTAGGCAAACAGAAACAAAACCAACGCGACGATGCCGTAGCTGATAAACTTAAGCAGCCCGAATCTTTTCTTCGGGATAACGTCAAGTTCTGCAAGATTCGGAATATCGGATGGTTTGTTTAAATAATTCATAACGCCTTGGCGGTGACCGGCGCCGATGACGACGACAATTTTTTTACCGGGTCCGGCGGCCTGAACGGTCCTGAGGACGTTTCCGGCCAAATAAGCGTCGCGCTCGTCAATGAGAACGGATGCGGCTGTTGGCGAAAGATGGCGGAATTCTTCAATCATTGCCGAGACGACATCCTGATCAGTCACGTTATTGATATCAAATTCTACTGCTTTTTCGTCTCCGAAAAACATGCCTTTGACGATGCTGTAAGCCATCTTGAGCTTCTCGCCGAAACTTAATTTCGCTAAAAAGCGTTTGAAAGTGATTTGAATATCGCGGTCGATGAGTGCGATTCCTGCGCCGGTCTGCTGAGCGCTTTCAACGGCTGCTTTCATTTCAGCCCCCGGCTGAACGCCGAGCTTCTCACCCATCTTTCTTTGCATGTAGGCTAAAAATCCGTAAAGGAGATAGTAGAACGTTTGACCCGGTTTGAGAACGTCTTTAAATGAAATTTCAGAATCACCTGCATCGGGATCTGTCATTCCTTTGTATCTGTTATGATCCAACTCAACGGCGACAATATCGGGTTTTTCTCTTTCAATGGTTTCACGCACTTCACGAACGCTTTTCTCAGAAACATGCGCCGTTCCGATAATGATGATCTGTGTCGGATTGATGCCCTCACCGGCTCCCGAAACAGGAATGATGTTGCCGAAATTCGCGGAAGAGTTTAAACTGACCGAGCCGGATGCAGCTGCTCCGGATATGTCGGAAACAGTAATGTCTGAGACTTCAATGTCAGTGTTTTCAGTACCCGATGTTTCAACACCCGACGTTTTATTGTCCTGAGACGAGCTGTCGGCTTCCTGTGCAGAAGCGGAAGATGAGTTGAACAAATCTGTTGAAATATTGCCCGAATCGGTCGGCTCTGAAAAACTGTGGGTGTATTCGTCTTCGTTTTTCATATTGTGATGCTCAAAATTTAATTTAATAACTGTGAATTTTCTTCAATAAACGGATTATTTCTTATTTACTTATCCTATTTAAAACAGATTCGTTTTTTTACGCAACCGCTTGATTTTTCGTTTCGGATTGCTCTTATCTTCATTACGCGCGGCAGTAGAAAATCCTTGACATTTCCCCTTTGGCACAGTCAGCTTTTTCATTACATTTGTCAGTGCCCACATCGGTGCTCGCGTCAGTGTCTCGCATCTTTGCCGATTATCCGCCAAGCCGCCAACCGTTGTCGTTATGATAAATCATCAGCTTGCTCATGCCGCCATCGATGACGATGTTCTCTCCCGTAATGAACCCCGCACGGCTGTTATCGCAAAGGAACATCACCATTTCGGCGATATCTTCCGGTGTACCAACGCGTCCTGCCGGATGCTGGCGTTTATCCGCTTCACTGTGCTCTACTGTATTGTATTCTTCTGCATTGCCATCGCCGTGATATGCAGCCGTTTCTATCCAGCCGGGGCTGATGGCGTTTACCCGTGCCTGTCCTGCAAGACTTATGCTCATTGCATGGGTCAGTGCGAGGATGCCGCCTTTGGCCGCCGAGTAGCTTTCAGTATCGGCTTGGGATTGCAGCGCCCGCGTGGAGGCGATGTTGATGATAGATGCGCCATCGGCGAGGAGACCGGACCTGCGGATTACGCTGACCAAAAAATAAGGCGCGGTCACGCCGACGCGCTGGACGTATTCAAAATTTTCCCATGAGCAGTCAGATAACAGTCCCCTGCAGCTGACACAGGCGTTATTGATGATAAAATCGACAGTGCCTTTCCGCTTCAGCTCATCAGCAAATGCAAGCAGTGTCGTCTGATCGGCTATGTCGCCGTGGTAAAAAAACAGATTTTCATAACGGTCGCATAGCGCCGCGCCTGTCTGCTCATCGACGTCAATCATCGCCACATGTACCCCGGCGCGTAATAACCGTTCTGTGATGCATCGCCCGATTCCGTTTGCGCCGCCGGTGACAACGGCGTGTTTTTCGGCAAAGTTCATGATATTTTTCCCCGAAACTTGTTTTAAAGCTGTATTTCAGAACGTTTGTTTGAGCTTATTTTATTAGTTTTAACCAAAAAAATCCTCTTTTTGTTTTGCTTTTTCCTTAAAACTGTCCTTGAGATAAATTGCCGTCATCAGGTCTGTTCTTGAAATAATACCGATCATATTCTTTTCATCATCCAAAACAATAAGACGTCCGATGGCATGCGCTCCCATCTCGTTGAAAGCTTCCAAAGCGGTTGCGTCCGGTCTGATAGAAAAAATTTCTTTCATGACATCTTTGACAGTAAAAGCATAGCGTTCAGCTTCATTGACGAAGCGGGCATCATCAACGGTAACCATGCCGACAACAATACCGTTTTTGGTAACCGGATAACCCGGATGCTTCTTTTGGAAAACAAAACGGATGAAGTCGTTCAACGACATGGATTCATCAACGGCGACAACGTCGGCTGTCATGATGTCTTTAACAAAGATGCCTTCTAAAATCGTCGCCGCTTTAAACATTTTGCCTTCTTCGGATGCCGAAATGTAAAGGAAGAGCGCTAAAATCGCAAACAAAAATTGGAATGTCAGGATGGAGATAACGGCCAAAACGACGGAAAATCCCTTTCCGATGGATACCGCTGTTTTTGTCGCTTCTTCATAAGAAGTTCTTTTGGCGAGCCAGGCTCTGAGAACGCGGCCGCCGTCCATCGGATAAATCGGAAGAAGATTGAAAATGCCGAGCAGCAGATTCAAAGCGCCGAGAAGGAAAATCACTGTCGGGATGTGGTATGTAAAAGTCGCAATGCCGATACTTTCAGCTGTCTGGTTTGCGGCATCGGGAACGCCGAAAATTGAACCGAAAACAAGATAGTTTATTGCCAGAAGTACAGCGCCGATAACCATATTTGAAAGCGGCCCCGCTAACGAGACATTCAAATCTTTGGACGGATCCATATCCCTTTTATTTTCGGGATTTTCAATAGCAGTAATGCCGCCGAAAAAGAAGAGCGTAATACTTTGAATCTTAGCGCCGTAGGATTTGGCGAGTACCGCATGCGCCAGCTCGTGAATCAAAAGCGTCACAAAAAACAAGACAGCCGTCAAGCAAGCCAGAATATATCTTACAATCGACGGTTCAACATGCTGAAAGCCAAAAGGCCATCCGGTAATTGTAAAAATGAATGCAAAAAGCAGGAAAACCAAAAAAAATGTAATATGAACACGAATCGGAATTCCCTTAATGGTCGCAATTTTATAATTCATAGATGTATAAATCGAAATCCAAGAATAAATATGTTGTCAGTTTGATAAATTTTTTACAGTGATTTGTGTTTTGTCTTTTGACAGTAATAATTGTTTACTTTCGTTTTTCTGACAGTAATTTACTTACTTTATTATTTTGATAATATTTTGGTAATAATATGTTTTTCTAATAGGATTTATTTTCTGTTTTCGTGTCTTCCCTGCTTTATTTTTATACTATTTCTTTGGCTTTATTTTTTAAAATATATGAAACAACCCCTTCATTTCGAGTGGAAAGTATATAAACGCCCACCCCCCCATTATTTCCATTGAAACACTTTTAGAAAAATTTCAGGCGAAAAAAAATAAAAAATAAAATACAATTTTATTTTTTGTTGTTAAAACAATGTTGTTATGTTATGCAATTTTTAATATTTAAACTTATTGAAATAGCAAAAAATAATAATTTTAAATTTTATATTATTAAAAAAAATTCGTTATCAATTCAATCATTAATTCAAAAACCAACAAAAATGTAATATCAAAAAAGTTAATTTTCTTGAAAAATATATATATTTTAATGCTGTTTCCCGACATCGATTCACCCAAAGAACTCCAATGGAAATAATGGGGTTGGTCTTAAACTCACTGTTTTTTACTTCCTGTGGAACATTGATCAAGACAAATTTTCATCTGGGCAAGTTTTCGGGTCAAGTATAAATATTAATTTTTGATTTGTGTGTTTATGAATGAGAAAGGTGTTTCTGAAGAGGAGCTGTTCGCCGAGCTCAGCTCTTTTTCGGATGCTGATACAAATTTTAAAAAAGTATTCAGCTCAATGTGCACCGTCCCGCATCCTGTTGCTGTTGCGGCACAACAGCGATTTTCTCTGTCAAACATCGGAGATCCCGGCTTATTTCGCGGAACCCGTGAAATGGAAATTAAAGTTATTCAAATGGCTGCCTCTATGCTGAGTCATCCCAATCCAGAATCGGCTTTCGGGCACTTAACGTCCGGCGGAACTGAATCCAATATTGAAGCGGTTCTCCATATGAAAAATCGTTTCTTAGATTTGAACTTAGATTCAAAGTTCAATTCTGGCAATTCCAATTCTAATTCCAGTCTCAGCTCTAATTCCAGTTCAAGCCCGAAATTGAATTTGATTGTTCCAAAAACAGCTCATTTTTCATTTGAAAAAGTTGCTAATTTGTTGGATATCGAACTTAAAAAAGCGGGCGCTGATTCAAATTTTAAAGTTGTTCCCGACTCGGTTGAGTCTTTAATTGATGAAAAGACAATCGGTTTGATTGGAATTGCGGGAAATACTGAATTTGGCGAATGCGATCCGATTGAACAGCTGTCAGAAATTGCAATTAAATACAATTTACCGCTTCATGTAGACGCTGCTTTTGGCGGCTACGTTTATCCGTTTTTGGTTTCTCCCATTCAGTTCGCTTTTGATATTCCCGGCGTTACATCTCTCTCTCTCGATCCTCATAAAACAGGACTTTCAGTCATTCCGGCCGGTATTTTAATTTTCAGAGACGAATCTGTTCTCAAGTCGTCTTTAGATAAAATCAAGGTCAAAACGCCGTATTTGACAAGCGACTATCAATCCACATTAACCGGAACGCGCGCCGGTTCGTCCGTTGCGGCGACTTACGCTGTCATGAGGCATCTCGGAGCCGTCGGTTATCGAAAAAGTGTTGCGTACTGTATGGACTTAGCTGACCATTTCCAAAAGGAGCTTGCAGGAATCGGTTTGAAACCCTGCGTTCCGCCAAAAGTCAATATCATCACGGTTGCTGTCAGCGGCAAGTCTGATAAAGCGGCTGCTCATGAAGAAACCGAAAAAATCCGATCACAAATGCTTGAAAAATACGGCTGGAACGTTTCGGCAACCAAAACCATTCCGGCGCTGAGATTTGTTTTAATGCCGCACGTCACAAAAGAAGATATCAGCGAATTAATTTTGGATTTGAAAGAATTACTGAAATGAAAAAAAGGCTGCTAAAGATTCACTCACATCTAAGCATCCGATTAACATTGATTTGACAACTCGAATTATCAAATCGAGTGGTGAATCAGTCTCATTTTCTTAATTTCAGTTACATTATTCCGTTGCGTAATTATCAAAATAATTTTTAACCAGAACAACCGGTGTTCCTTTGTCACCGCTGCCGCTTGTCAAGTCGCAAAGGCTTCCGATCAAATCAACATAGCGTCTGGGCGTCGTTCCCTGCGATTCCATTTTGCCGGACAGATTCTGCTTATTTCTAATGCTTTCACGAAGCGCTTTTTGCAGTTCTTCGCCTTTCAAATCTTTGAATTCATTGTCGGCCAAATATTTGAGTTTCAATTCATTCGGCGTCCCGAGAAGGCCTTTTGTAAATCCGGGAGAAACGACCGGGTCGGCAAGTTCCCAAATGCCGGCAACGGGATCTTTAAAAGCGCCGTCACCGAAAATCAAAACTTCAACGGTTTTGCCGGTTTTGGCTTTCATCTGTTTTTGGACTTCATTTACAAAAGCATCGCAATCCTTCGGGAAAAGTTTGATTTTATCTTCGGTTGCCTTGTTGGCGCCCAAGATTCCGTAATCCGGATGAAAACCGCTGCCGTCAACGGGAGCGCTCAAAAGATCATCCAGACCGTAAACAGTTTCAGCGCCTGCCGCCTTGAGCGCTTCTTTTGTTTTGCGGCGCGTGTGAATGTCTGCAGCAATGATGTGTTTTGTAAATTGAAGAGCAGCGCGGGGGCGGTTTGCGAAAATCACTTCAATATTGTCGCCGAGGCTTTTGTAATATTCAATGTAATCAACGCCTGTCCAAATGTGTTTTGTGTTTTCGCCGAAAGCTTTTCTGAATTCCGCTTCCGTCATCACGTCATTGTACGGGTCAACGCCGGCTTCATCGATTTGCTCCCAAGTGATGATCCGGTTGCCGACTTCATCGTCCGGATAGCTGAGAATCAAATAAACTTTGTCAAGGCCCATTGAAATGCCCTTGAGCATGATTGCAAATCTATTGCGGCTCAAAATCGGAAACATGACTGCGGCAACTCCGCCGGGGAATTTAGATCTGACATCTTTTGCCAGCTGTTCAACGGTTGCGTAGTTTCCCTGCGTAATTGCGACAACCGCTTCCGTGACGCCGATAACGTCGCCGTCTTCAATTTCAAAACCCGATGATTTCGATGCCTTAATGACTGATTCTGTAACAATTGCCGCTAAGTCGTCTCCTTCTTTGATAATCGGCGTCCGAATGCCGATAGACTGCGTTCCTATTAATTTCAAAACAATCACCGAGTTTGATAATATTGATTTTTAGAAAATATAAATAATTAAATGAGTCGTGTAAACTTGTAATGTAAATTGTAGTGGAAACGGGCAGTATAAAAATGTAGTGTAAAGTGTAGTGTAAAATGAGTCATATAAACTATAAAAGCTCCAAGTTTGCCTCATCTTTGGGATTGGTCAAAGCTGCCAAGTTTGCGTTGGTCAGAGTCCTGATTGCCCGCCCCTTCGGGCCGGGCAAATTACAAAACTCTTTATAATCTTCAAACAATATTCCGTAAAAATTTTAAATCATCTAAACGAAATTAAATATTCAAATCTAAATGGCAGATTGCCCGCCCCTTCGGGCCGGGCAAACAGCAAAGGAACTCTTATTATGGTAATGGACAAACTCGGAGACTCGCTTCAAGGCGCTCTCAGAAAGCTTATCGGCGCCGGCCGCATTGATGAAAATATCGTCAATGAAGTGGTTAAAGACATTCAGCGCGCTCTTTTGACATCCGACGTCAATGTCAAAATGGTTATGGAAATGTCTAAGCGTATCAAGGAAAGATCGCTTAAAGAAGCGCCGGCAAAAGGCGCCGACCCGCGTGAGCACGTCGTTAAAATCGTGTACGAAGAAATGGTCGGCATCATGGGGAAAGGCGCAAACATTGAACTCAAGCCCCAAACCATCATGATGGTTGGTCTTCAGGGCAGCGGTAAAACGACAACCGTTTCCAAGCTGGCGCGTTATTTCCAAAAGAAGGGTCTTCGCGTTGCCGTCATCGGTGCCGACAATTTCCGCCCGGGTGCTTACCAGCAGTTGAAAACGCTTTCGGAAAAGCTGAACATCTACTTTTACGGTGAAGAAAACGAAAAAGATGCTGTCGGAATCGTCAAACGCGGCATGAAAGAGATTGAAAAATACGATGTCAAAATCATCGACACCGCCGGCCGTCACGCATTGGAATCCGATTTGATTCAAGAAATGGAAGAAATCAACACAGCGGCCAAGCCCGACCAAAAGTTTTTGGTTCTTGATGCCGCAATCGGTCAGCTGGCCGGGCAGCAGGCGAAAGCGTTCAATGACGCTGTCGGCGTGACAGGAATCATCATCACCAAACTTGACGGTACGGCAAAAGGCGGCGGTGCGCTGTCAGCCGTTTCAGAAACCGGAGCGCCGATTGCGTTCATCGGTACCGGTGAAACGCCCGATGCGTTTGAGCGTTTCGATACGGATCGTTTCATTTCCAGACTTCTCGGCATGGGTGATTTGCAGTCCCTTCTTGAAAAAGTTCAGGAATCCATGAAGGAAACCGATCTCGATGTTGACAATATTATGAAGGGTAAATTTACCCTCAACGATATGTATTCTCAGCTTGAGGCGATGAATAAAATGGGTCCGCTCAAACAGGTGATGAGCATGCTTCCGCTCGGCTCCATGGGTCTTGGCGGCGCCAAACTTTCCGATAAAGATTTGGACGCGACAAGCGAGAAAATGAAATATTACAAAGTGATTATGGATTCGATGACCGCGGCAGAGCGCGACGACCCGAAAGTAATCGGCGGCAGCAGAATTCAAAGAATTTCAATGGGTTCAGGCAGAAGCCCCGAAGAAATCCGCGAACTTTTGAAATATCACAAAACCATGCAGACGGCCTTTAAGAATTTCGCCGGAAAAGGCGGCGGCCGCAACATGCAAAAAATGATGAAGAAAGGAATGGGCGGAAACATGGGTGGGAATTTCCCGTTCTGATGTCTTTCTTTTTTTGACCTTGACCGGTTCCGAAAGAAACGGTCAACTCAGAGCGCAGCTCTGAGGGGCTATTTTTCATTCTGTTTTTCGTCTCGCCGTTCTTTTGAGATTTTGCCAAACAACGCAACATTTGCAGTAAATCCGCTTTAGAGATGAGCCGGTTTTCATATAAATTCGACTACACTCGATTCTATACCAAGCGTTTGCAGAATTCAAGTCAATCAATATAAAATCAGACAAGGAGACATACAGCATATAAGCTTATTGTTTTTGAAAAAATCGAATGCCTTAAACCGCTTTAGAATATTTCGTTTAATCTGAACGTTGATTACAATTCAATAAAAAAGAGAGGCGAAATTAAATGGGTTTGGCAAATGATGATAGATTGTTATATGAAGAAATATCTGCAATGATAGAGGAAAACCGCAGAAAGATTTATGCTCACGCAAGCAGCTCAACGGTTTTATTATTTTGGCATATCGGACAGCGAATTAACAATGATGTTTTAGAAAATAAGCGCGCTGACTACGGCAAAAAGATTGTATCGGCACTGGCAACGCAATTAACAGAAAAATACGGGCGCAGTTTTGCACTCCGTAATCTTCGCCGTATGATGCAGTTTGCGGAGCAATTTTCTGATTTTGAAATTGTGTCGATGGCATCGACACAATTAAGTTGGTCGCATTTTATTGAAATTTTACCGCTGAAAACGTTTGATGCGAAATTATATTATCTCAACGAATCAAACCGTGAGCTTCTTAACGTGATGCAATTGCGCGAAATGATTAATCGCAAAGCATACGAGCGGAAAGAAATTGCCAATACACGGATAACTGAAACGAAACGCTTGCCGCTTAACGTTTTCAAAGACCCGTATCTTTTTGATCTTCTCGGACTAAAAGACGAATGCCTTGAAACCGACTTAGAGGAAGCAATTTTACGTGAATTAGAAATATTTATCATGGAGTTTGGCAAGGGATTTGCTTTCGTTGAGCGGCAAAAAAGAATGATAATTGATGGTGAGGATTTCAAACTCGATTTATTATTTTTTAACCGTAATTTGAAACGCTTGGTAGCCATCGAATTAAAACAGGGCAAATTCAAAGCTGAATATAACGGGCAGATGAAATTATATTTAAAATGGTTGAACCGTTACGAGCGGCGAGAGGATGAAAACGAACCCATCGGGCTTATACTTTGTGCGGGCGGCAATAACCGTGAACAAATTGAACTTTTAGAAATGGACAAGGACGGAATCATGGTCGCCGAATACTGGACTAACTTGCCGCCCAAAGCCGAGTTTGAACAAAAAATACAATCTATACTTGCGGAAACCCGTGAGCATATGAAACGTCGAAATTTACCCTTGCCGGATGAAGCTGGCGAATGATTTTGGAATTTATAGTTTTTCTCCGTTTCTTCACTCTTTTCAAGAGGATAATGCTAAATCCAATTCCCGCAGTTTCAAGACAAATCATAAAAATATTTTTTTCCGTTTTTGCAAACTTCTGCTCTGATTTTATTTTTTATAAAAATAATTTTTGTCGGAAAAACGGATACTTTTTATAATCATTGGATGAAGAATTCTTATCACTTTTATTTTATCAATTTCGGTGATTCTTATTGATTTTATCCTAACATTTATTAAACTCAAGTTTCTTTTTCTTTTATGGAAAATTTACCGCCCGCTGCAATTCGAAAAGCAAATGCCAAAGACATTGATGACATCATGGAAATCGAACGTCTTTCATTCCATCCCGAAGTCATCGAATCGAAAAAGGTATTTGAAGACAGAATTAAAGCGTTTTCTGACGGCTTTTTAATCGCCGAAATCGAAGAAAACGGCGAAAAAATAATTGCCGGCTACATTTCTTCCGAACTTTGGAAATATTCGGAAGAGATCCCGCATGCAAATTTTAATCTCAATCATTCTGTTTACGAGACGCACAGCGATTCAGGCGAAGAACTTTATATTTCATCCGTTGCCGTCAATCCGGCCGTTCGCGGCGGAAAAATCGGAAAACGGCTTTTTACGGAACTTCTCAGTCGCGTTTCAAAGAAACACAAATTAAAAAGCGCGATTTTGCTTGTCAACAGTGATTGGCAAAACGCTTATAAAATGTATCAGAAAGAAGGTTTCGTGACAATTGATAAGATTTCAGACTTTTTTCCGAGACTTGAAAATTCAGACAGCGGCGACGATCCGTCGGGCGTCGGCATTATTATGAGAAAATCGTTATGATTTAATGTCATTTGGATTTAAATTGTTTGAATAAAAGTGAAATGGTTAGTATTCCTAACCGGTTGAAAGATAATAATAACTGTGATGACAATTTGGTCATACGATTTCGAAAATAAATTCCAGTCACAATTAAAATAATAAAACGCAAACAAAACTCATATATCTGAAACAGGCTTTAAAATCATTCTTTCATTTATCATTTAATCATTATCTCAATCATTTTTCAGGACTGACAGGAATGACGAATATTGCAATTATCGGCGACGAAAAATCCGGACGCACAACGCTCGGATCCAAACTCGGCAAAAAGGGAACGGATTCTGACATTACGTTATTTGATGACGATCGCCACGAACAGAAATACGTTTACGTTGACGCGAAATCTTATCCGAAGTCGATGAAATCAATCGTTGCCGCGCTGAATCTGTCCGACATGGCAATTCTTTGTGTGACCCCGAACGGCTTGACGCCGATTGTCGGTGAATGTATTGTCGCGCTTGATCTGCTTCAGTTTAAACGCGGTGTCATCGTCATTACAAAATCAGATACAAGCTACCCGATGGAAATTAGCGCTTTTAAAGAATATCTTCAACAAATAACTGCAGGAACCGTTCTTGAAAATTGGGAGATTGTTTCGCTCAACACGAACAAGGACGCTCCGAACGCTTTTGAAGGGATTGATGAACTCAAAGAACAAATTCGTAAGCTCGGAATCGAAATAGATGCCGAACAAAGAACCAAAGACGATTTGCCGCCGCGCGTTGTCATTGACCACTTCTTTAACGTGACCGGAATCGGAATCGTCATTCTCGGAAAAGTCCTACAGGGAACGATTCATACACACGATAAAATCGGCTTGTTTCCGGTGGATAAAAAGGTTGACATCCGCTCCATCCAAACGCATGACATTGATGTCAAAAAAACGGGCGCAGGGTCTCGTGTCGGCGTCAGTCTCAAAGGTCTTCTTGAGCGCGAACTGGAGCGCGGTTTTCTGCTGTCAAACAGTGAGTTGGTTGCGACCGAATTTGAAATGGAATGCACGCTTTCAAAATTCGCAAAAGGCGGCATCAAGTTGGACGATGTCCTGCATCTGTTTGTCGGCCTCCAATCCGATCCCGTCCGCGTGAAGAAAATTACGGTCGACGGCGCTGAAAAAGAAATGTTGGGGGCGGGTGAGACAGGCATTTTGAAACTTGAAGGCGGCAAAAAAATCGCTTACAGCAAAGAAGATTTGTTCCTGTTTGCAAGTTTATCGGAAAATCAGAGATTTACAGCGACTGGAAAAGTTGTTTAATTCCTGAAATGAACTGAAAAATAAGCTGAAAAAGTGAGAAAGAAATTGAAATAATTTTTATTCTTTTTTCTTTCCTTTCTTCTTTTTTCTTGTATCTTCACCGATTAAAGCGTAAACCGGCGAAAATTTCATGTAAGCAGTCGTCAAGCCGACAATTGCGGCCAAGCCGAGCAAATATCTGATAACAAATCCCTTTTTCACGAAAGTCAGGGCGATTAATGCGGCAACGCCAATGACAAAGCGAATCATTCGATCTTCTTTGCCGATATTGGGTTCTAAGCCTGACAAACCTTCGCCCGTCATACTCTTTAATCCGGGGATTCCAATAAAGCGTTCAAGAATCATCCAAATCATATTTTAACCTCGTTATTTCATGATAGTTATTTTTAGTATTTTATGAGTGCTAAAATATTAAAAATGCACATCATGAGATTTTTATAAAATAGCATAAACGAATTGGTGTTTTAGTATAAATATACTTCTTTTTCGTATTTTATTTGATAAAGATCGATAAAAATTAATTTTTGACCAAAAATCAGGCTTGCATTTTTTATTTTTCATATGCAAAAATTTTAAAGACTGCAACGTCGCTGTAAAATTACAACGATGCTGTAGCCTTTTAATCTCATTAAATTTATCAATCTCATGATTTTAGAACGCTCCCTTCGTTACGATTTATTCTTAATTTTTATTGTTCAAAGAGAGTAACATTTTTATACAGGTGCATTCTTTGTAAAATTTGATTTTGGATATTTATTTTAAAGCTATCAGTTTTTCAAAGTAAAGTCTAAAACCACACATTCTATAACCACAAACCATATTAAAACACACACACACCCGGGTTCCCTCCCGCAGGGACCCGTTTTTCTTATCTTTTTATTCTTTGTTTCTTCTCTTATTGTTTCATTGCTCTTGGGTGGAAGATTCGGGCGGCGCAAATCGGCAAACCGGGCTTTTGTGCTTTTTAAATACAAACAGCAGATTTTATAATGAAGAGATTCATCTCAATGATTGATTAATAATGACATCCTGTAAAATCGCTCACAGTTTCCAAGCCGTGCCTTTAGCGTTGCCTGCCGAAATCATAAAAGCAGCGGATGCAGGATTTTCGTGGATCGCTGATTATTTTTCAAATACAAAAGGCATATTTTCAACCATCGCTGTCAAGGATTTGACAAACTTAACCCTCTCCCATTTTTACTGGAATTATCCGCAAATCGGTTTTCTCTATCTTCAAACATTGCTTTTGAAACAGGAAGAAAACGGATCTTTCGGAGACCTTCGTGAAACATCACGTGCGGTTTCCTGTTTGTCGGCCGTTTATTCTTATTTGGAATCATATTCAAGCGGTTTAGACAGCAGCGATCTTTCAGCCGCCCGCGCAAAAGCGGTTCAGCACCTTTTGGCGCGCCGCAGCGGTTGGGATGAAAACTTGTATGATACCGTTTACGTTCTTTCCGCATTGGCAGATGCCGGTATTTTTGAAGAAGAGCTCAGTTTGGATTTGTGCGAAAACGACAATCCCGACAGACACCATCCCGGAACAACCGCGCTGATTGTGGCCGCCCTTCAAAAGCAGAAAAATTTAGGCAAATTCAATGAAGCCGCCGACTTCATGATTTTTGAATTCATTTCTAAAAAATTGAGTTATCTCACATCCGCTCGAAAAGACGGTTTTTGGAAATACGCGGCGACAAGCAATTTGGTTCTTCAGGCTTTTTTTCTCTGCAATCAAAAACACGCCGCAATAGAATCTTTGCCGTGGCTGATAAGTTCACAAAAGGAAAACGGTTCATGGGAAAACGATCTCAATACAACCTCCCTCTCCCTTCTGACGCTTTAGCAGCTGACAGCATGAGTTTATAATGCCGACATTGCCTGCAAGTCTTATAACAAGCGTGTAAAATAACAACAGCGGCAGCATATATGCCCGCTTTCTCAAGTGTTTGGTGGAAAGATATTAATTAAAACAGCACTTAAATGCGGAAGCACTTCAAACCGCAAATCAATGAAGTGAACAAATAAACAAAACCAAAGATAAACAATCGATAACA
>JAIRKA010000059.1 GCA_031260345.1 Methanosarcinales archaeon | reverse complement strand
CCCTACACGACGCTCTTCCGATCTTCAAGAACGCCATTTAAAGCGGCAACAGCCGCATCTGTAATTGTTACCATGTTTTTTCACCTTTTTTATATTTCATTTTTTTAATACAGAACATAGCGGCAAATCAGATATAAATCCTTTTGCAGTTTTTCAATTCCCGTTTCTGTAATTCGCTTTCTCTCGCATCTTATTGTTCACATTATACGAATTCCGCGCCGTCGTCAGCCGGGTTTGAAAGCGGCTGTCCGTTGTACGCGTTGATTTCCAAACTGGCTTTTTTGCCCTGAACTTCCCAGACAGATGCGAAAACTTGCGTGATTTTAATTTCAAAGTCTTTGTCCTGCGGGCGGAAAGTCTTGTTTTGATAAATAATGGATTGCGCATCCGTATCGTTGGACTTGACTTCCTGAGTGTGCCGGCGTTTTAATTTCTCTAAAATAACTTTCTGAGCTTCCTCTTTTGCGATTTTCGGCTGCTTCATGACATACTCAATGTCGGGGATTTCCGTCTGTGTGCCGATGTCGCCGAGTTCAATGTCGTCTTCAATTCCGTTAACGGCATTGTACACTCCTTCTCCCGATGAGGCCATTTTGATATGGTCGCTGCCCATTTTTCGATCCACTTTTAATGTGTACGTGTACTTCCAATACGGAACAAACTTTAAAACGACATCTTTGACTTCTCCAAACGCAGATTTGCCGGCAGCGGCGGCGCGCTCAATCGGCATGTTGATTCTTGAGGCACGAATGCCGAGCGTTTCTTTTTTGTCGGCATGAAATCTTTCGGGTTCAGGCTCGGGAATGTCATAGGACTGCGGCAGAGGTCTCGGCGCTTCAATGTATTCCGATTCTCTGCTGCGGGTCGGCTCTCCCATTCCGAATAAGACGGCTGCTGACGCTTCCGGGGTGTTTGAGATTTTTCCAAACGGGTGCTCAGACCATTCGCCTGACTGCTCGCTGCGCGAACACTCAGGCGCCTCAAAAATGCTGCCGAAATCGTAATTTTCAAGAGACGGCGCATCCGCCTGCTTTTCATAAAACTCGGGCAAAACGCTGTTTGCCGGGTTTTTGGAATTGGCAAACGCGCTTACAGGATCAAAGTTTTTTTTTTGATCTAAAAGAGATTCCAAACAGTAGTTGCCGACGACGCTTTCAAGTGTTTCGCGGCTTAAATTGGAGACCATAAACGCGCCGACGTAGCGGGCAAGCGCATCTCTGTCCCAAATCATAACACCGGTGTCTTCCGCATATTTTTTAACGGTCTCTTCGCCGCCTTTGATTTTTTTGGTTGTGATGTACAGACTGTTCATTCCGTTTGCCTGCTGCGTAAATCGCTCAAGCGTGTTTAAGCTGCCGTCAATATCACATTTTACCCAAATCTCATAATCCTGGCGCTTGCCGATGATATCGCAGAAGGTGCCTTCGCTTGTTTCATACCCGTAAGACTTGAACATTTCCAAAAGGAGTCGTGTTAATTCCTGTTTCATATTTTAATCTCTGAATGTTAATCGGAATACTTTATGTGAAGTTTTATGTGAAATAATATGTAGTAACACATTTTATTATATAATACATTCAGTCATATACGATTTTGGTAAGCTGCTCAACTATCGGGGTATATTCGGAGTTGATTTGCTTATATCTTGAGTTTACTCTGTTATACGTTTGATTTAAAATCCAATTTTTAGAAAAATTTATATTTTTTGAAAAATATTTTCTGTATCAGGTTATTTTCCGTTTTGCCGAAATCAAATTCATTCGGCAAGCCGTTAATAACTTTGTTTCATTGAAAGAATATCCTCGGAGGGGTTTTCATCACTATAAATGATATTTTAGGAGCCGTCATTCCTTATACAAAGTGGCATGTTTCTGATGTTCTGTTTGCGCTTATTGTTGTTATTTTGGCGTTCATCATCGCCCGTATTTTAGTCAGTATTTTCAAAAGACTTTTAAAACGCACAAAGCTTCCGGAATTGGCTGCTCATTTCTTGGTTCAGCTCATTACGGCTCTTTTGTATGTGGCCATTTTGCTTGCGTTCTTTGCGGCACTCGGAATCACGGTCAGTTCCATTGTTCTCGGCCTTTCGGCTGTCATCGGCTTGATCTTAGGTTTTGGTATGCAGGACACTTTGACGAATTTAGGCGCCGGCGTTTGGCTGGCCGTTTTGGAGCCTTTTAATAAAGATGATTACGTTACAGTTGCCGGACAGACCGGTTACGTGAAGGATATCGGTTTGATGTCTACCGAATTGATTACGCCCGACAACACTTACATTATGATTCCGAACAAAATGGTGTGGAACAGTGCGATTGTCAATATGTCTCACCTGCCGACGCGCCGCTTTGATTTGACAATGACATTTAAGCTTCTCGGCGATGCTGACAGCACAATTCGTGCGGTTTTGGAAGTTTTGAAAAAGGACCCCGAGGTTCTTCAAAGCCCCGAGCCGAAGATCTATATTTCAAATTTAACGGATGCAACCGTTGATCTTCAGATTCGCGCCTGGGTGGAAAAGGAAGATATCAATTTGATTTCAACAACCGTCAAAGAAGAATTGCTTCGTGAGTTTGACGACAAAAACTAAAAACAGAATTGAAAACATAAATTAAAATCGAAAACGAGCGGGGACTTTTCTTTCTTTCTCGTTTTCTTTTTATTTTCTTTCTTTTTAAAAGTTGGGATTCGGGTTTTTGCTTTGTTTTGGAAAAATTTGAGCGGCTCGCGCGCGGCAGCAGCAGTCGGATGGAAACCTAAATGTAGCGGCGGCAGAAACACAATTCTTTCAATTTTTCTGTTTTTATATTCTTTTGAGTAATTCGTTTCCGTCCGAATGATTTATATACACTCGACTTTAAAGTTCGAAATTATAACTTGTAACATTTTTGGTGACATATTGTTGGTGATTAAATCATGAAGATTGCAATTTTAGGAGGAACCGGTAATCTCGGTAAGGGTTTTGCGGTTCGTTGGGGTCAAATCCATGAAGTTATTGTCGGCTCAAGGGATAAGGGAAGAGCACAAGAGGCGGCGGCTGAATATGCAGCTTTTTTAAAAGAAAGATTACTGCCGTCAAAAATCACGGGCGATGAAAACAAAGCGGCAGCTGAAGCTGCTGATATTGTCGTTATCGCAATTCGCTATGACCAAATTCCTGATGTCATGGAACATATCAAACCGGCGCTCCGGAGCGGTCAGACTGTTTTGTCCGTTGTCGTTCCGATGGTTAAAGACCGCTGCTACCTCAATATGGGAACCGAACCGGTCAGAGTCGATGTCGATCCCGAAGAGTACAACGCGGATTACTTCTGCTACGCCGTTCCGAAATCCGGCAGCGCCGCAAAAGAAATTCAGGCGCTTCTTCCGCCGGGAATTGATTTGGTGGCGTCATTCCACAACGTTTCTGCAAAACGCTTGGAAGACTTTGATAAAGATATGGATTTGGACATCGCTGTCTGCGGCAATAACAAACAGACAAAAGATGTCATCATGCAGTTGGTTCGTGACATTCCCGGCTTAAACCCCGTTGATGTCGGGCCGCTTGAGGCCGCCGCGCTGACCGAGCCGATTACGCCGCTTTTACTCAACGCCGCAAAGATGAACAAAGAACTGCGTCACGCAGGCGTTAAATTCGTCTGATGCGTGTTGCTCATTTTTCTTCATTTTCCCTTTTTATTTTCTCTTTTATTTTCTCTTTTATTTTTTTTAATTTTGTTAAAACCGAAACATCGTTTTTTCTTTAATATTTTTGAAACCCGAACCCCGCTTTTTCTTTTCATAATTGAATGAAAAGGGGAGTTCAAGTTTATTGAATTTTTAGGAAAAACGGATGTTTGTTTTTTGATTTTTTTGATAAAAAGTTCACATCGACCGCAATTTTTGATTCCGGGCGGCGCGAAGCGGCGGACGGAAGCAAAAAATGCGGCTTATTTCCCCACGACAAAAATAAGACATTTGCAGCGTTCTTCTGTCATTTGAATATTTAAGATCAGTATTCGCAAATTCGTTGAGTCGTATGGGCACGAATCTCCAACTCCTCCTTTCACTCGCTTCGCTCGCGAAACTCGTCGTTGGAGGTGGTTGTTTTGGTTTTTCAATCATTTTTAGATTAAATTGAAACATCGTTTTTAATTCGTTTTTAAAAAGTTGAACGCCTTCTTTTCCTTCCTCACCTAAAATATTTTTAATTTAGGGTTTTATCGGGCGTTCGGGTTCATTGAAATATTCGAAAAAATGGATGTTTGTCTTTTATTTTTGATGAAAAGCCGGCTTCTCGAAATCGGTATCTCCTTTATTATTCTGTTTATCACTTTTATGGTGCAAAATTTTATACTTGTAACAGGTTTATACCGTTTAATACGCGAATTTATTAAATTCATCAATTTACGATTCTTTACAGAGTGTTGATTATGGCTCAATTTACAACTATTTCAGAAATTCTTGAAGCCGTCGAAGAGCAGGAAATTGTTTTTGTCAAATTCCACTTTTCAGATGCTGACGGCATGTTTAAGGAAATTGACGTTCCGTCCGGCCTTCTTGAAAACGCTTTTTCAAAAGGGCTTCCTTTTGACAACTCTGTCGGCGGCACTTTCAAACCGACCGGCGCGGATTTAATGCTTAAGCCCGACCCGAGAACGTTTTCAATTTTAAGCGACGGCGATTCGGAACAAAAATACGGCCGCGTCACTTGCGAGCTGACTTTTTTGGACGGTCAGGCGTTTGACGGCTGTGTCAGAAGCAATTTAAAATTGTTCGTCCGCAAAATTTACCAATCGGGATACACTTTTTTTGTCTCCTCCTCTCTCAGTTTTTACTTATTCGATTCAGATTTTAAGAATTTCGCATGCGGCGCAAATTCAGCTTCAGCGCGCTGTTCGCTTTCTCCTTCTTCATCATTGGATACCGAAACCATTCTAAAAATGGAAAATGTCAAGCGTGACATTTTGTCGGCTTTGAATAACGCTGATGTCGATATTGTTTCCCTTCGCCAGACGCATGCCGGCAGTCCGATTACAATTGTTTTTAAAGAAGGCAGTGTTTTGAGAGCAGCCGACAACATGATGACTGCGAAATATCTCGTCAGCGATGCCGCTCGCCGCCGCAATCTGCACGCTTCATTTATGCCGAAACCTGCAACGAATCTTGAAGGTTTATCAGCAGCATACGGTTTTACGCTCATGAAAGATGAGTTCAACGAATTCTATCATCCGGATCAGGACATGATGATTTCGGACAAAGCCCGCGGATTTATTGCCGGAATTTTCAAACACATCCGCGCGATCAGCATTATCACGAATCCTTCCGTGAACTCTTACAAAAGAATTGTTCAAAAAGGAAAGGCGCCTTACTACATTTCCTGGTCAGCCGTTGACCGCAATTCTTTGATCCGCCTCCCGTCATCACGCGGGCGATCAACGAAAATCGAAGTTCAAAACGCGGATTCTTCCTGTAACCCGTACCTGACGCTTTTGGCTTTGCTTGCGGCCGGCATTTCGGGAATTGATGAAAATTTAACGCCGATTGCAGCGGTTAATTTCGAAACGTATGATTATTCCGAATCTGAAAAGTCGGCGCTTTCGGCGGGAACGCTTCCAAATACATTGAGTGAAGCGCTTGCCGCTTTTAATTCAGACGCTTTGATCAAGGACGCGCTCGGCGAATCTGTTTCAGCGTCCGTTTATCAAAGAGCGGTGAGGGAGTGGGACGAATATATCAGCTGCGTTCATGATTGGGAACTTGAAAGATATTTATAATCCTTTCAGGAATTCGCTAAACGTTATTTTACTTCAAATTTTACTTCAAATTTCAGTAATCTTTCACGATAATCCAATTTCAATAACTATAATTGGCTAAAAGCTTAATAAAAAAGAAAGTGATTTGTTTGACAAATAATCCCAAAAACTTGGACGTAATCGCGTCCCTTCTTGAAAAGTATTCGAATGCGCACGGCGTTTCCGGAAACGAAGATGAAATCCGCCGCATGCTGAAAGACGATTTAAAAGACTGCACGGATGAAATTAAATTCGATACGCTCGGCAACTTACTCGCTGTCCGCAAAGGTAACTCTGTAAACGGCCCGACAATTATGCTGGCGGCGCATATGGATGAAATCGGCTTAATGGTCAAATATATTGATGAAAACGGCTTTTTGAGATTCGCGAAATTCGGCGGCTGGTTTGATCAAACGCTTCTCAACCAGCGCGTTGTCGTTCACGGTTCCAAGGGCGCTGTCTACGGTGTCATCGGGTCTAAGCCGCCGCACGTTATGACACCCGAAGATTCCAAAAACCCTGTCAAACACAAGGACATGTTTATTGATGTCGGCGCCAAGAACGCTGAGGATGTTAAAAATCTCGGGATTGAGTCGGGAACTTACATCACGTCCGACCGTCATTTTGCAAAACTCGCCAACAACCGCGTGACCGGAAAATGTTTCGACAATCGCGCCGGCGTTGTTTTAATGATTGAAATTATGCGCCGCTTGAAAGGAAAAGACATTAAAGCAACTGTTTGCGCTGTCGGAACCGTTCAGGAAGAGGTCGGATTGAAAGGCGCTAAAACCGCCGCTTACGCCGTTGACGCCGATGTCGCGCTTGCGCTTGACACAACCGTTCCGGGCGACCACCCGGGAATTACGAAGCTTGATTCTCCGCTTGAAATCGGAAAAGGTCCGATCATTTCCATATCGGATGCTTCCGGCCGCGGCTTAATCGCTCATCCTCAAGTCGTTAAATGGCTTCGCGAATCCGCCGAAAAAATCAATGTCGATGTTCAATTGGGCGTCGGCGAAGGCGGAACGACAGACGCGTCCGCCATCCACTTAACAAAAGAGGGCATTCCGACCGGAACGATTCAGCTGGCGACGCGCTACATTCATTCTCCCGTTGAAGTCATTGATTTGAACGATATTGAAGAAAGTGTTGAGTTAGCGGTTACCGCGATTGAAAGAGCGCACAAATATTTCACAAAAAGAGAATGAGCGAATGAATTCGTTCATTTTACTTTTTTCATCTTTTTCCAATTTTTCAAGTTTAGGTTGCTTCCTGCGTTTCTGCCGCTTCTTGCGTACATCTGCTTTTTTATCACATCCGTTCGCTTCGCGAACGTGGCTGCCAGCTGCCTTCCTGCTTCCGTTACGGCCACCGCCGCGCGCGAGCCGCCCCATTTTCAAAATTTAAACGAAAATTCACCCCACCGTTTTTCTTTCAATTTTAATCATTTTCGCCCCCAAAATCTTTTAATTTCTAATCACCTATTCTTTTTTCATTCAAATTTATTTTATATTTTATCGGAGGAAGCAAAATGGGATTATTTAATTCCGAGATGACACCGCAGAAAGCCGTTGAGGCGCTCAGTTCGGATAAAGAGGCAAAAGTAGAAAGCGGCATCGAATTTTTGAAAGCGGGCGGGCAAGAGGTGCTGCCTTTTTTGGTTGAGAAATTTCAAACTAATCTTCCTCAGGCGGCGCGTTCCAAGAAATACGCCGCCGTTGCCGGGCACTTATATACGCTTTTGTGCGAAGCAGACCTGCCGGCAGAGCTGTGCACGCCTTTTGTTGAAGCGCTGATCAAAGCGCCCGAAAATGCCGGTCTCCCGCTCAGCGAGCTTCCGGCGGCTGTTGTCATTCAAAGCTATCCGTTCCTTGAAGCAACGATTCGGGATGCGGATGTCGATACAAAGAAAAAAGTCGTTCCTTTCTTTGATAAAATTCATTTGCCGCCGTCAATTCTTCCGATTCTGGCTTCATTCTTAAACCGCGAATCCAGATTCGCTGAAGAAGCTTTGCTTTTGATTCCGCAGGTTGACGGGGATTTGTCGCCCGTATCGAACGCGCTTTACGACATGCTTGACCTTTATCCGCTCGGCGATAACGCCGCCGAATCCGTTTTGGAAATGAGCGGCCGACTTCCGC
>JAIRKA010000050.1 GCA_031260345.1 Methanosarcinales archaeon | reverse complement strand
CGCAGGTTTTAGCAAGAATATTGGCGCATTTCAAAAGACGAGCAGGTTCGCTGTCGGTTTCGGTAATAATTTCAATCGCTTTAGAATAAAGCGTGTCGCCGGCTAAAATGGCGCCCGCTTCACCCCAAACCGTATGAACAGCCGGAAGACCGCGGCGGACGGGATCGTTGTCCATAATATCATCATGAACCAACGTAAAAGTGTGCATTAATTCAACAGCGACAGCCGTGGGAACCGCCGTCTTAACGCTGCCGCCGACCGCTTCAGCGCTTGCCAGCAAAACAGCAGGCCTGAGTCTTTTACCGCCGGCTTTAACAATGTGGCGGGAAGCCTCGTAAAGACCTTCGGGCTTTTGAACGGGAAGCAAACCTTCAATCGCTTCATCGACCGGAACAGACAGTTTTTTAATTTCATCAACAACAGTCATAATTAAAACTCCGATTAAACCATGAAATAAACAAATGAACAAACAACGGATAACAAATTCCGATCGGATTCAGCCGCCCCGATCGGAATGAAATTTTTATTAAATTTTTATTAAGTTCTTATTAAATCCTTATTAAGCGGATATCGAATCAAGCTCCAAGGAAAAGAATTTCACCGTTTCTGAGAAGGTGGACCGTTTCTCCAAGAACGTAACCGGCATCTTCAGCCATTTCAACGTAAGCGCTGTGCATCACCAAGTCACCGTGTGCGGGAATGACGTGCGCCGGCTGAATGATTCTGAGCATTTCCCAGTGGTCTTCGCGGTAAGCGTGACCGGAAACGTGAACGTCATCGTAAATTCTCGCGCCGCGCATCTTCAGCTTGGTTTCAAGCGCATAGCGGTTGGCGCGCGTCATCGGACCCGGAATAATGTTTGCCGAGAAAATGATGCGGTCGCCGGACTCTACCTTAAAAGGCGTTTCGCCGTTTGCGATTCTGACTAAAATAGAACCGGGTTCTCCCTGGTGCCCCGTCACGACAGGCAAATACTTTTCCTTGCCGCCTTCCATGATCTTTTTCAATGCCTTGTCAATATCTTTTCTGTGACCGTAGACTTCAACATCTTCGGGAAGTGTAATGTATCCCAAATCGTGAGCAGCAAAAAGGTATTTCTCCATCGAGCGTCCCATAAACACAGGAGTGCGGCCCATTTCTTCCGCAATTTCAATAATCGCATTCAAGCGGGCAATGTGAGAAGCAAAAGTCGTCACAACCATACCGACATGAGACTCTTCCGTTCCTAAAAGAACATCGCGGAGCATCTCTTTTGCGATCGTTTCGGACGGCGTTTTGCCGGAGCGGGCGCTGTTTGTCGTCTCGGTAATCATTGCCAAAACGCCGTTGCGGCCGAGCCTGCGGAGCGCGTCAAAGTCGGGGGAGTCGCCGATCGTCGGCGCACGGTCCAATTTAAAGTCACAGGCGTATACGATGGAACCGTAAGGCGTGTGGAGAACCGCAAGAACGCTGTCAACAATGCTGTGCGGAATGGCGATAAATTCGACAGTGATGTCTTCAGTGATTTCATATGTGCCGCCGGCTTTGAGCGCAATCAGCGGATTGTTGACTTTGAATTTTTTCTCTTCATCAATCTGCTGGCGGATGAGCGCGGTTGTATACGGCGTTGAAATAATCGGCGCGTTGTAGCGGTGTGCCAATTTCGGGATAGCGCCGATGTGGTCCAAGTGACCGTGCGTACAAACGATAGCGCGAACGGTGCCGTTCACATCTCTCATAATCGTATCATCGGGAATGGCTCCCATATCAATTAATTCAAGCGAGTGCATGCGGTCGATTTCCGCGTCCTCATGAATCTGGACACGGTCTAAGCGGAGACCCATATCCAAAATAACGATGTCTTCGCCGACAACAACAGCCGTCATGTTACGGCCCATTTCGTTATAGCCGCCAACGGCGACAATTCCAATATCTTCCATTTTGTAATTCCTTTTTTTGATTTTAAATTAAACTTTAAATTAATTTTAAATTTTTTTTGATTAAAATTCGATTTGAACTTTAATTGATTGGTTTTTCCTTTAAAACATGAATTCCATAGAATTCGAATAAGGGATGACTGTAAATGCCGATTTTCTTCGGCTGAATGCAATTACATTTTTAAATAATTGCGCTTTTAAATTTTTTTAAAGATTTCCTTTGTTGGCGTAACCTGAGACATCAAACCCGCGGCGTGCCAAATAGTCGTAAGTTTTTCCCGTAACGACGGCATTTGTTTGAGAAAGCGCTTGAATGTCTGCGCAGCCCGTCAAAAACATTGCCGCTTTGAGTTCCTGCTCCATTAAACGAAGCGCGTCTGACACGGCATCTGTGCCTTTAAATGCGGGCTCGACAAAAGGTAATGCTGCCCCCGCTGCTGCCGCGCCGAGCGTAATCGACTTCGCGATATCAACGCCTGTTCGAACGCCGCCGGTCGCAATCACTGAAACGCCGACTTGACACTCAATCAAAGAGGGAACGGTCGGGATTCCGAAATCCCAGAACAATTCGCCGAGATGTTCACCCAATTTATCCTTTTCCGTGCGGGCACGGTAAACTTCAACGCCTGACCAGCTCGTTCCGCCAACGCCGCCGACATCAATCGCGCTGACGCCTGCTTTTTTAAGCAAAAGCGCGTCTTCGCGGGAAATGCCTGCACCGGTTTCTTTCGCAATGACAGGAACATCAGCCGCGGCACAGATTTTTTCAATCATTTCCAAACAGCCGCTTGCGTCAACATCGCCTTCAGGCTGAATCGCTTCCTGCAAGAAATTCAAATGAACTGCAATTGCGTCCGCGTCAATCATAGAGACCAACGAATTGACGCCGTCGGTTCCGTATTCTTTAATCTGAGCCGCGCCGATGTTGCCGTAAACAAAAGCGTTCGGCGCTTTTTCGCGGACGATTGTAAAAGAACCTGTTTGTTTCGGGTCATCAATTGCCGCCCTTTGACTTCCGACGCCGATACCGATGCCGACAGTTTCAGCTGCCTCTGCAAGCGCCGCATTAATCTTTGTCGTCTCAGGGTGTCCGCCCGTAATGGACGCGATCATAAAAGGAAAAGCTAATTTTTTACCGAAGAAATCAACAGACATATCAATCTCATGCATTGAAATCTCAGGAAGCGCGCGGTGAACCAATGTCACATCTTCAAAGCCGGCGCTCACCCTGCGGGATTCAACATGGCATTCGGCGCAAAGTTCCAAATGCTCGATTTTTCTGCGTGATGTTATATGTTCCATTTTTATGCTCCGGGTATCCCTCAGTTGGGATTAAAAATTTCTTAAAATTTTCCAAATTGAAGTTTCCACCAAACTGATTTTCTTGGATAACCTATTCGGTAATAGTATATAAACAATTCACAGAGGAGGAGGAAAAATTGCCGTTCCCGCCCATAATATAACTGTAAAAACTGTAAATATAACTGTAAAAATAAATTTCAAAATTTGGTCGGCCCGAAGGGGCGACCAATCATTTTTTGGCCAGCCTGAAGGGGCAGCCAATCATTTAACAAGAAATTTATTCATCTTGAAAGATCAGTGTGCCGATCGCATCACCTTTTAAATATGCGGCAACGCTTCCGGGCGTATTGGCATTAAAAATACGAGATTCAATACCCGCTTTTTTCGCAAGCTCCAAAATCTCGGATACTTTTCCGAGCATACCGCCCGTCACATCCGTTCCGGCTGAGCCGCCGATATGCTGTTTGACGGAATCAAAGCTTTTCGGCGTGATTTTCGGAATGGTCCTGCCGTTTGAATCCAAAACGCCATCCGTTGCCGAGCCGAGACCGACACGCTTTGCGGAAAGCGCCGCCGCCACGTACGGCAGCGACTGGTCGCCCGATAGGATGCAGGCACCGCGTTTCGTGTCCATGCAGACGTCGCCGTGAAGAACGGGAACCAGACCGTGTTTCAGCATTTCAGCGATTTGATCGGTATACAGAAAAACCAGTCTTCCATCCTCGCAAAGCGAAAATGAAAGCGGATTCATCGGAACGGCCGGAATGCCTTGTGCTCTCAAAGTTTTAACAACCATTTCATTCAATTCACGAACGGAATCATGCGTTTTTAAGAAACCCTCTTCATGGAAACCTTTATCCAAGCCGTACTGCTTTGCATAAACGTGACCGTAAGAGCCGGCGCCGTGAACAATAACCAATTTTCCCGAAAAACCTGCAATTTCTTGAGCGATTCTTTCCATTTCATCCGTCTTTGCGGAACCGGCAGCTGCACTTTTGTCCGTAACGGCGCTGCCACCGACTTTTAAAATCGTAATGTCGGAATTTGAATTCATATGATTTCCCTGATGAGTTTACTGTGAGTGATTTATATGTAAAATGTAAATTGTGAAAAATTGAAGAATGATAAATAGAGAGTGATTATTTCGACTCAATTCGAACGCCCGCATTGGATGTTCGGCAAATGAAAGAGTCTCCGCCCGCGCGTTTAATGGCGTGCGCAACGCGTGACAGATTTTTGTGTTCGCAAAGCGCAATCATGCATCCACCGCCGCCCGCGCCCGTAATCTTGGAGCCGAGAGCGCCTGCCTTTCGGGACGCGTAAACTAATTCTGAGAGCTCTTTGGAGCCGACACCGATTGAATCAAGCAGCCCCTGATTAATATTCATCAATTCACCGACGGTATGAAAATCACCTTCCCGAATGAATTCGATGCCAGTTTCTGAAATTGCGCTGACGGTGTCCATGATTTGGCCGATGACAATCGGGTGTCGCTCTTTAAGCGCGGCGACGTTGGAGACGAGTTTTCGAGTGGATGCGAATTTTCCGGTGTTTCCGATAACGATTAACATGTCATAAAATCCGAGCTTCTTGCGGTCGGGAATCTGAACCATGCCGCCGAAAGTTGAAACAAACGTATCGGTCGGGCTTGCACGCCCCTGGACTTCCGTTTCCACCTGATGCCCCATGTGTGCGATGTCATCCAATGACAAACCGGTCCCGTAATAAGCGTCCAGCGCTTTAATCGTTGCAATTGTGACGGCGGCCGATGACCCGAGGCCTGAACCGACCGGAATATCGGAATGAATGTCAATGCTGACACCCGTTACATCCGTGAACCCTTTAAACTTTTCAACAACGGAATAAATATACGGGTGTTTACGCGGATTTAAATCAGTGCTGCTTCCCGGACCTTTCATTTGAACAGTCGGCGCTTCCTCAACGGTCACATGCGCACGCAAATCAATCGCGCAGGCAATTGCTGTCTTGCCGTAAACGACAGCGTGCTCACCGAATAAGAAAATTTTGCCGGGCGCGGAACTTGTAATCATTAAAACACCAAAATTGAAAAATTGATAAATAAATATTGAAAATAAAGAACAAAAAGTAAATGCCGCTTAATCTATAAATTCATTCCTTGGCAATTGTTTCTGACGAGCAGCAATCTTTCGCTCCATTCGTTCAACCTGCTCATTCCATTCTTTTTCTGCAATTATCAGCATTTTTTGAATTTCTTCCAGTTCTTCGGGAGTCGGCGGCTGATACCCTGTAATCTGAAACATTTCACTAAAAGTCGCTTTATACAAAAAAATCACGTCCGGTTCTCTTCAATTGTAAATATCAATGCCTCTTTATTTATATTTGCCTCTTTGTTTAGGGGAACATATTGTTTTGAAATTTCAATAATTTTATAAGAAACATTTCGGGGACGTAAAACTTCGAATTCAGATGAATCAATAAAAAGTGCGCTCATTCCTGATACCAGATACAGACGGAATAATATCGGCTTTACAGGATTTACATAACGGCAAGCATTTTCCAGCTCTAAGCTGAAACTGTTAAATCCCGCATCTTTGAAAACAGTATATGCAGACGGATTTGAAATCCAATCAATATCATAAACACCGCGATATATGAATTGATTAACGGGAACGCGACTTTTACGAACGGCGCTATCAATATTTTGAATGCTTTTGGAAACAAGTGCCTGCTCAGCATCTGAAAGTGATTTGAAAAAATCATCAAAACGGCATGAAGAATTGATGACGTAGCAATAAGTTTTATCAGACCAATTTTTTGGAATCTGAATGCTCCAATCTTTCTTTTGGAGACGCCACGGATGAACATCTTGATAGTTGCCGATTTCGGCGATTTCCTCGACAGTTAAATTCAACCGCCGATAAAAAGGAATTAAAGCTCTGTATTTTTCAGAATATTCACGAATAACGAAAGGGAAATTTAAATCAATCTCATTTTCATTTTGAATATTTTGAAGATATCGAGTATTTTCAGAAAAAGAATTCATGAGGAAAAGACAAAGAAGCAAATTGTTAAAGTGATCGAATTTTTCAAAAACGAAAACAATATATAGCAAATACTTTAGATTTGAGAGGGAGAGAAACAATTCAAACAAAAAAGTTATTCAAATTGAGACAGCGTTTTTGAAACAATTGTTTTGGACTTTCCGGCTTTTTTATTTTTCTTTGAATTTGACTCATCCGATTCAGCTTCTTGAATCACCTTTTGCATCAAAGTCGAAAACGGATAATCTTTAAAATTCTCCTTTGAAACAAATTGCCCGCCGTTTTTCCTTAAAACCGTCAAACCGGCTTCATTTTTGATCGAATCTATTTCAGTCTTGTAAATCTCAAGCGTTAAATTGATGTGTGTAAAAACGTGGCGGACGCTTTTCCCGGCTTCAACCCAAACGGCTTCTGCAAATGGATACGGAATCTCTTGAAGTTGACTGTGGTCGCCGACAATTGCTTCCCACGGAAATTCGGTCAGTCCGTGAAGCAATCCTTTTTCCGACCGTTTTCGAATCCAAACTTCACCGACTTCGTTTTCAATCCAAAACAATTTCCCGATTTTATTGACTTTTTGAAGCTTTTCAATTTTCGGGATTTCATCAATCAGGTCAAGAGAAAGAGCTGCGCAATCGGCCGCAAACGGACATTCGCCGCAAGCCGGGTTTTTCGGCGTACAGACCGTTGCGCCCAAATCCATAATCGCGGAAGTATAATCGGCGGCGCGTGTCTCAGACATCAGACTCTGTGCTTTTTTTGTAATCATGGGCAAGCTGACGGCGGTGCTTTCTTGAATTCCGTAAAGGCGGGAAATGACGCGAATGACATTGCCGTCAACGACCGCTTCCCGCTTATTAAAAGCAAGCGATGAAATGCTGGCTGCTGTATAAGGGCCGATTCCGGGCAGTTTCAGCAGCTCGGAATAAGTTTCGGGGAATTTGCCGCCGCAGTTTTTGACTAAGTATTGAGCGCATTCGTGAAGCTTTCGAGCGCGCGTGTAATAGCCGAGCCCCTGCCACATCAAAAGAACATCTTCGATGTCGGCGTCTGCAAGCATTTGGATATCCGGGAATTTCTCTAAAAAACGATAAAAATAAGGAATGACGGTTTTTACCGTCGTCTGCTGAAGCATGATTTCTGCCGCCCAGACCACGTACGGATTCGGATGAGCGCCGCGGACGCGCCAAGGCAGATCACGTCCGAATTGATCGAACCAGCTCAACAGCGCGGAAGACAAAGCGGCTTCTTTATCAGAATGGCTCTTCATAATATCTTTCAAATAGTTTCGGGCAGACGGCTTCAAGCGTTCTCGGATCATCTTCGTCCCAAGTCAACTCAATTTCAAATATTTGGAAATTGTCCTCAAACGTGTCCAAAACGTCATAGAAGTCTTCTTTACCGGTTGCTTCTTCGTAAGCGTCGAGCGCTGCGTAAAGAATCTCTTCGTTTTCGGGATAATCCCTGTCATCCATATCTTCAAAAACATCAATCAAAGAATCCGGATTTTCAAGCGCTTTTTCATACACGCTGCGGCCTTTTGAGACCAGCCAAGCGCGGAAATAGTCAAACGCGTCGTCTGAACAGCCGCCGCAGACAATGTATGCGGCCGCCCATAAATCGGAGTTGTAGGATTTTTCCAAATGCTTATCCAACTGGTAATCAAAACCGAAAATATCATCGACGGTCATTGAAGAGAGCAGTTCGACTAAATTGTCCAATTGATCTTGCGGGTCATCCGCTTTTGAAAGCTCAATGATTTCCCAAAATTTATCTTCGCTCATTAAGTTTTCACGAGAGCCGCGCGTCTGTTGATTCATGATGTTTCCCCAATATGAATTGTTGATGTTATTGAAATTGAATTGATAATTATTGATAGAATTGACAACAAGAGATAGAGAGATCAGCGGTTACTGATCGGCTGATGAAACGATGTCTTTGATTTCCGCCTCACTCGAATCCAAAACTTTCTGGAAATCCGGATCATGCCATAAAGATTCGTAATCCAAATCTTCTCTCGCCCATCCACGCGCTTCCGCATTCGCGTTGACTGCTTTTTGGAGGAACTTCAAACTTTCCTGTTTTTGGCCGACGACAGCCAAAATGCCGCCGATTCTGAACCAGGAATCGGGGAGATCCGGAATTAACTTCAGTGTATTGCTGAATGCTTCTTTCGCGTCTTCGGGTCTTCCGGCTTGTAAAAGCAAATGCGCTTTATCATACCAGGCTTCTTTGCTGCTCGGATCAATCAAAATAACGGCATCAAACGCTTTAATCGCTTCATCAAGTTTGCCTGTCTGCACCAAAGCAAGCGCTTTGTTGTAAGCGGCGTTGAAATTGTTTCTGTCCTTATTAAGAATGGAATCGTAAGTTTTGACAGCTTCATCATATTCTTTTAATTGAAGAAGCGCAGTCGCTTTGTTGTAAACGGCATCGGTGTTTTCGGAATCAGCGGCGATTGCTTTATTGTAACTTTCAATCGCTTCATTGAACAAACCGAGTTCTGTTTGAATGATGCCTTTATTGTAGTAAGCGTCGCTGTCATTCGGATTGATTTTGACGGCAATATCATAAGCATCCATTGCTTCATAAAAACGGGAAAGGCCGTAAAGCGTCAATCCTTTGTTATACCAAGCGTCACCGTTTTCGGGTTCTTCGGCAATAATGTCTTCATAAAATTCAAGCGCTCTTTCACGCTCTGACAATTGATGAAGCAAAATACCGCGGTCAGGATTTGTATTTCCGACAGATTTAATAGGGTCTGAGTCCGGTCCCGCGTTTGCGTCGCCGCGTCCACTGCATCCGGTACAGCCTGTATCTTCTGTAGAAAATTCTTCTTCAGATTGAAATTCCTGCTTTTTATTATCCACTTTTTATTCCTCTGTTCGTTAAATTTTGAATATGATTCAAAAAACAAATGAAACCTTTTAATTCTTTTCCTGTTTTTCCAATAATTTTTGAGATATATTAAATGAATAAAAGATATGCAATTGAAATAAAAAATATTTTTTATACATAAGACCCCTTCGTTAAATTGCAGCAGCCATGGCAGAACATAACTTACAGCCCTATGTTCTACACTGTAAACAATTACAGCTGATGATAAATTTACCAAAAAAATGATCCTGCAAAGAGAAACCGTGTCAACTATCTGAATCACCGAAAAAAGCCATTAAAAGAGGCTGCCGCATGTTAAAAAACTCATTGTAAGGTGAATAAATAATGGACGAAAATAAATTAAATTATGGTGGCGCGGCGGCAATAATAAAAGATGCAATTATCCGCTCACGCTATCAGGCGGCAGCTCTTGTAAACAAGGAACTGCTTGGCCTGTATTACGCCATTGGCAAATATGTTTCTGACAATTCGCGTAATGATTTTTGGGGAAAGGGAGCAATTCGGCAACTTTCTGATAATCTTCAACAAGAATTACCCGGCTTGCGTGGTTTTTCAGAATCATCAATAAAGCGAATGCGTGAATTTTACGAACAATGGACAGAATCTTTTGTAAATCGCCCATTGGCAATGGGCGATTTATCCATCACTCAGGATATGGAAAATATATCCGTTCAAAGTGGCACTGAAACAACCATCAGCATAAATGATGATTCCAGAATTGACTTAAGCCTGCTGTCAAAACATTTGCATGATTTTTCAATGTCCGATTTCATTTCAAATGATTTCTATAAAGTGGGCTTTACCCACCATACAGAAATATTGGCAAAAGAAAAGTCCCTTGAAGGCAGATTGTTCTACATTTCCAAATGCGCCGCCGAATTTTGGAGCGTTGAGACGTTAAAATCCCATCTGTGCGGCGATTTATATTCGAGAATCGGAACGATGCCGAATAATTTTGTACAAACTTTGCCGGAACACGAACAAGCCCGCCGCGCAATTCGTGCGTTTAAGGATGACTATCTGCTTGATTTTATAAACATTGAAGACGAAATCGACCCCGATGAAAGGATTATTGAGCTCGGAATCATCGAGAATATCAAGCAACTCATTTTAAAATTCGGAAATAAATTTTGCTTTATCGGAAATCAATATCGAGTTATGGTGGACGAGCAGGAATTTTTTATCGACTTGCTGTTCTTTAATCGTGAATTGCGCTGCCTTGTTGCCGTTGAGTTAAAACGCGGCGAATTCAAACCTTCGCATCTTGGACAACTGAACTTTTATCTTTCCGCCTTGGATGAATATGTCAAACAGCCTGACGAAGCGCCTTCCATCGGCATTCTTCTTTGTAAGGAAGCGAGGCGCAATATTGTTGAATTTGCGGTTCGCGATTATACGAAACCGATTGGTGTTGCGACCTACAGAACGCGAAATGAAATGCCAGAAGAATGGCAAAGAGCCCTGCCGGATTTTGATGATATGAAAAAGCTGCTTGAAAATGAGGATGATGGGAAGGACGATGAACGATACATTTAAAAATAAAATCCTGTATTGGTAACATCATCCAATTATTATTTATTAATATATTATTTCAAAATCAGGAAAGAAATTTTATGTTTATTGTCATGTCTCTTGGCGGTTCGATTTTAGCAGGCGATTTGGATCCCGTCCGTTTTAAAACATATGCGGAAGCGATTTTAAAAATTTCAGAAAAACACAAACTCCTTCTCGTTGTCGGCGGCGGCGTTAGCGCTCGCAGATATATTGAAGCCGCACGCGGAATCGGCGCGGACGAAGTGACCTGTGACTTTCTCGGAATTGACGTGACGCGCCTCAACGCCAAGCTTTTAATTTCCGCGCTCGGAAAAGCCGCTTATCCCGAAGTTCCGACAAATTACAACGAAGCCGCCGTTGCCGCAGAATCCAGCAAAATAGTTGTTATGGGCGGCGTCATCCCGGGGCAGACCACCGATGCTGTTTCTGCCGCGCTTTCCGAATATCTCGGCGCTGACCTTTTCCTGATTCCGACATCCGTTGACGGCATTTATTCCGCCGACCCGAATATTGACAAAAACGCCGTGAAATACAAAACGCTTACCGGAAGTGAACTTGTCAAAATGTCGGGCGAAACCTCTTTGAAAGCGGGTTCAAAATCGCCGATTGATCCGATCGCCTGCAAACTGATTGAAAGAGGCGGCATCCGAACAATTGTTTTGGATGGAAGAAAACCGGAAACATTGCTTAAAATTATTGAAGGTGAAGAAAAAGGTCCCCAGAAAGAATGTGAAGGAACGATTATCACATCCTGATTGATTCCTAAAACATTGTACTCTTAAACTTTTCATTTTTTCATTAAAATTCAAAACGAAGTTAAATTCCAACACATTCATTTTATTCTTTCTTCTTTTGCAATACTTTATATTCTAAAATCCGTTTTTTAGTTGCAAGTGAAAAATTATGAGTGAAAAATGTTCCAACTGTTACGGCCAAGGCTATAACATTACCGAAACCGGCCCGTGCCCGAAGTGCAGCGGCGTTGTCGGCGCGGGAAAGCCGAAAACCATCAATTTGATGGATCTTTCCGAGAAAAATCTTGACTCTTTCGTGAGCGGTGTCTGTGACACCTGCGGCGGAACAGGCATTTATGAGAAAAAGGAAAAATGTGAAGAATGCCGCGGCAAAGGCGAGACCTATAGTTGCACACGCTGCGGAAAAACGATTCCGTATTTGAACAATAACGGTGAAGAAGTCTGCAACGCCTGTCTTTCTTCCGGCTGCGTTCACAAATTGGATAACTCCTGCGATTACAATGATTTGGCAAGCGGCAAGCTTTACATCGGCTGCATTGACGGTGTTGTTGAAAATCTCGGCGCGTTCGTCAAACTCAACGACGGCATTAAAGGCCTTCTGCATGAGAAAAATTTTGATTCCGCTTGCGTTTCCATCACCAAAGGCGATGAGATTATTGTTCAAATTAAAAACATCAACCGTACCGGCCGCGATGTTAAATTGGATTTGGTGCCGAAAAGACTCGGAAAATACGAATTAATTGAAGTCGAAAAAGAGTTTCCGCTGACCTCCATCGGAAATATGACTCAAAAAGACAACGGCAAAACCGTCAAGTTCGTCGGCGAAGTTCTGCAGGTCAAACAAACTGGCGGACCGACGATTTTTACAGTTTCTGATGAAACCGGACAAGTTCCGTGCGCCGGATTTTCGACCGCCGGTCAGCGTTCTTATCCTGAAATTGATGCCGGAATGGCCGTTTCAGCCGTCGGTGAAATCAACATTCGGGACGGGGCCATCCAAATCGAATTATTAAGCTTAAAAAAGCTCCCCGAGGGGGAAGCGGCAGAGCTGATTCAAAAGATTGAGGAAGCCATTGACAAACGCGCGGAAGCGCACGACATTCCGTTCCTCGTTGAAAGCGAAGTTTTAGAAAAGCTGAAACCTGCAATGCTTCAAGCCGCGAAAGAAATCAGAAAAGCGATTTTGCGCTCGCGTCCGATTGTTCTTCGCCATCACGCCGATGCCGACGGCATTACATCCGCGATTGCAATTGAAAAAGCGATTTTGCCGCTCATTCGTGAAGTCGGCGGCCCTGATGCCGAATACCGCGCCTACAGAAGATCACCGTCCAAAGCGCCGTTTTACGAATTGATGGACGTTGTCAAAGACGTTTCTTACGCCGTTGAAGATGAAATCCGTTTCGGACAGCCGATGCCGCTCATCGTCATGGTTGACAACGGCTCCACCGAAGAAGACGTTCCCGCTTACAAACACACGCAGGTGTACGGAATGGATATTGTCGTCATTGATCACCACCACCCCGATGCCGTTGCGGACGATTATTTGATTGCGCATGTTAACCCCTACAAAGTCGGCGGCGACTTCGGCCTCACCGCCGGCATGCTTTGCGTTGAAACCGCCCGCATGATCCGCCCTGAAATCAGCGATGAGATTGTTCATTTGGCCGCCATAGCAGGTGTCGGAGACCGCTCCGATTCGCCCGAATGCGCGCAGTATCTTGAAATGGTTTCCGACAGATATCCGCTTGAGCATCTCAAAAAGATTGCGTTGTCACTCGATTATGAACAGTATTGGCTCAAATTCGGCTCGGGTGTTGGAATTATTGACGACATCTTAGACCTGCGCGACCACGACACTCATCTGCGTCTCATCAGCATGCTGACCGAGCAGGCGGCCGGCATGATTTCAGAGCAGCTTGAAGTTTGTCTTCCGAATGTCAAAATGACGGAGCTTGAGAGCGGTGCCATTCTCAACACGATCGACGTTGAAAAATTTGCTCATAAATTCACGTTCCCGCCGCCCGGAAAAACATCCGGCGAAATTCATGATATTATGTGCAACCAAAAGTATCCTGACAAGCCTGTGATTACGCTTGGCCTCGGCCCTGATTTCGCTGTCATTCGCTCCAAGAAAGTTCTGATGAATATTCCGCAGATCGTTCGGGAACTGCGTGAGGAGTTAATCGGCACCGGCATTAACGGCGGCGGCCACTTGGTTGTCGGCAGCATCAAGTTCGTCGAAGGCGCGGCCGATGTCGTGATTCCGAAGTTGATTGAAAAATTAGCGAAAGCGGATGTTGAAAAATAATCTCACCGCTTCATTTTTTCTTTTTTATTTTTCAAAAACGAGTGGTCGATTTTCAATCTCTTTTTTTAAACGGGTGCGGCTCGCGCGCAGCGATGCGGTTACAGCTTCAAACAGTGAGCAGTCGCAGCGAACGCAAACTGTAGGCGGCAATGCAAACGGCAGATGGCAGTAGCTAATTCAGATTAATCATCCATATCGGTGATGTCAATACCGTCGCCGCCAAGCTCCACGGTCAAATCATATTCAACGCCGTCTTCATCGACATAAACCGAATTGAAGGAATCGTCCTCCTCAACTTCTTCGACTTCTCCGATCTTGCGGGCGATGATATACGTTTCTCTTTGTTCGGGCTCGATGACTTCTTCAACAACATATCCGGCATCCTCGATTTTCCGAAGAATGGAAGATCTGGACCGGTTTTTCGGAATCTTAACAACTTGGAGAAGAAGACCGCCTGCTCTTAAAAGCGGCGTCATTCGGACGAGAGCGGAAATCGAATCCGAAGGCTCAAGCGTCATATCGTTGAGCAGAACATCAAAAACCCCGTTTTTGGAAGTTTCTGTTGTCGCGACATTTTCAAAAGGAACAGTAAAAACATCGGCAAACTGAACGCTTATGTTTTCGTTTTCAAACGCAAGTTTTCCGAGTTCCGTCCTGAAATCCTTTGAAAACTCAATGCCGTGAACGTGCCCGGATTTGCCGACATGTTCTCCCGCAAACATCAGAAAACCGCCGGCACTGGATCCCAAATCCAAAACATAGTCGCCCTCTTTAAACAGCGGAATTCTTTCGTGGATTGCCTTAATTTTGAAATAGCCGCGCGGCATATCCATTCCCTCTTCAACTTCGATGATATCGTCAACGGTAATGTTTTTAGAAGGTTTGGTACAGACGGTACCGTTTAATTTGACTTTTCCCTCTTCAACCGCTCTTTTAGCGCGCCCGCGGGATTTGAAAAAGCCGGTATCCACCAAATAACTGTCAAGTCTCATAACATTTCCAAAAACTTCTTTGGTATAAATAACATTGTTTGCTTTGATTTGAAATCAATGAGAACTGTTCCGTCTCCGCTCAGCGCCTGCTGCCGCCACGTGCGAGCCGCTTCACTTTTCACTCAAAATATCAAAAAGTTGAACCCCTCCTTTTCTCTAAAGTAATAGAATTAAAAAATGCAGAGCAGGGAATTTTTAAATAGGCGGCAACTCTATTTTTATTGACTATTGCAAAACGGTTTTAAAATCAAGGAGATGTAAAATATGGTTAAATTGACGCCTGAAATGAAAGAAGACATTAAAAAAGTCAGAGTTTTGCCGCTTGCCACCGCTTCTAACGACAAGACACCCAACGTCATTCCGATCGGAATCGCTGAAATCGACGACAGCGGAGACAAAGATGACTACATCCACATTATGAATAATTTCTTCCTCAAAACAATCACAAACATCAAGGAAAATCCGAAAGTTGCGCTTTACATCTGGAGCCCCGAAACCACAGGCTGTATTCAGATCAAAGGAGAAGTTACCGAAGTCACCGCGAAAGGCGGTGTTTATGATGACATGACGGGACGCGTCGCATCCGTCAAGCCCGGTCTCCCAATGAAGGAAATTATTCGAATTAAAATTACGGGTATCTATAACTGCAAATCCGGAAAAGATGCCGGGCAAAAGGTTTTGTAAATTTGGTCGGCCCGAAGGGGCGGCCAAACTCGGAGCGAAGCTCCGAGGGGTCTTTGGTTTGATATGGGTGATCAAAGCTCCATTCTTTCATTTTTATACCTGTTTAATTTTTGATTTAATTCATTTATTTTTTAATAAACGATAATGTGAAGTCTTTTTTGCGGAGATTAAATAAATATCCACCGCATTTTTTGCGGCGATTATGCGGAGAATAATCAGATTAATCACCGCATAGTTTGCGGAGATTATAAATAGATTCACCGCATAGATTGCGGCGAATAAACCAATAATAAGTAAAAACTAACCAAAAAGATAAAGCAAATAAAAAGAACCCCTCAGAGCTGCGCTCCGAGTTGGCCATTCCTGCGAACCGGTCAAAAACACTTGAAGCTGCGCTTCAAGTTGACCGTTTCCTTTCGGAACCGGTCAAGAGCAAAAGGAGATGAAAATGCCCCAATATATTTATCAAAATGAAAACTGGCCGATGTTTACATGGAATGATAAAGAATTGATGTCTTTGCTTGGAAATGTTCGAAATCTCCAAGGAAGACTCATCGGCAGAATGAAAACAATCGGCTTTCCTTTAGAAGGAGAAGCTGCCGTCCGAGTTATGACAGCGGATGTTTTAAAAACATCAGAAATTGAAGGAGAAAGGTTAAATCTTGCAAAAGTCAGGTCATCTGTTGCCAGGTACCTCGGAATTGAGATACCCGATATGGTACCGTCTGACAGCAATACTGAGGGGGTTGTTGAAATGCTGATGGATGCGACTCTGAATAATACAGAAACATTGACGAAAGAAAGGCTGTTTGATTGGCACGCCTCTTTATTTATCGCAAAACCAAGTTGGCATAAAATAACCGTCGGAAATTGGAGAACAGATGAAAGCGGCCCGATGCAAGTTGTTTCGGGGCCGATCGGAAAAGAAATGGTTCATTATCAAGCACCGAACGCTTTAGAAGTTCCTTTGGAAATGGAAATTTTATTAGAATGGATTAACAAAGAAAATCAAGAAGATGAAATCGACCCCGTACTCAAAGCCGGTATTGCCCATTTATGGTTTCTGACAATACATCCATTTGATGACGGAAATGGAAGAATCGGTCGCGCCATTGCCGATATGCTTCTGGCACGGTCGGACAATAACACGCTGCGGTTTTACAGTATGTCCTCGCAAATTCAGATTGAACGCGATGGATATTATGAAATTCTTGAAAAAACGCAAAAAGGAAAATTAGACATTACAGATTGGCTGAAATGGTTTTTGAATTGCCTGAAAAGGGCGATTTTATTAACGGAAGAAATTCTCAAAAATGTATTCAGAAGAGCAAACTTTTGGAAAACGCACGAAAATACACCCCTGAACGAACGTCAAAAGTTTATGGTAAATAAATTGCTGGATGATTTTGAAGGAAAATTAAAGACATCCAAATGGGCGAAAATGACAAAATGCTCCCAAGATACAGCGCTTCGAGATATTGTCGATTTGCTGGAAAAAGGAATTTTGAAAAAAGAAGCGGAAGGAGGGAGAAGCACGAATTATGAGTTAGCGGACTTTTAATTCAGCCCGTTGATTCATTTGTATTGGACATTTATACGATAAAAAATAACAAAATAAAAGCAGCAAAGACAGTTCAATAATCAACAAATTTCAAAATCAATTTCCCGTGTTTAAACCGATTCAGCAAATCCACTTCATCCTTGTAAGGCCGCTTCAATATCAACTCTTCCGCCATTGATTTATTTAATCCCGGAAGTTCTTTTAAAATCGAAAGCGGCGCTGAATTGACATTCACCGGATAAGGAACGCCTGTAACGGATCGAAAACCGTGATTGGTCACGAGAACGTCATAAAAGCGATTGAGCTCCAAATCGGCGGGAACGGCGGCCAAAAGCGGATATGTTCCGAATTGTCTTCCAAAAGTCATGGATTTGGAATCACTCACTTCCATGAAAACATTTTTGAGAACAGTTCCGACAGGAACAACACGCTGAAGCATCGGCAGATCAATATTTTTTCGGACCTGTTCTTTGTGCGCGCGGAAAAGCTTTTCGTTTTTGAAATCCGAGACTTGACTTTCGGAAAGCGCTGTTTTTGGAAAAACCATCACCTGGCGAAGATTAATTCTTCGAACCATGAGACCTTCATCATAAATTTGCTTGAGGAAATCATAATTGAGCTGATATGTTTTTTTGGTTTCGCCGAGAAGCCCGTAAACGAAATTAATGCCGGGCAAAATCTCAGGCATTCCGTTTGCGCCCCGCTTTGCACCGACTTCATTGACCAAACGAACAGCCGCCAGCACCTGTTCAGGCGTTGCTTTCAGACCGTTTGCGGCAATGACGGCCGGATCAGCGCTTTCAATTCCCATTGCAATAATGTCTCCCGGCGTGTGATATTTAACAATCGTATTCAGGATTTCACGCGACTCATCGAGATATTCGGCAATTGTAATGGGATTGCCGTTATCCATATGAAGTGTTTTCAAATCGGGTGCAACGCGGCGAATGCCCGAATAAAGTTTTTCAATCGCCGCGGGGTTTGGTTTTAAGATGGCGCCGCCGTCATCAATACCTTTGTAGGCAAACAAATCCGGCTGACGGCCGATTCTGAAATGACGGACACCGATGTTGTAAAGAAGTTCAGTTTCCGCGATAATGTCCTCTTCTTCTCGAAAATCGGGCTTCCCGTAAAAGGATTCCGTACAAAAGGAGCAATGTTTTTTTCGGCCGCAGCCGCGGTAAGTTTCAAGCTCGCAGATGAGATTCGGAAATTCGGGGTGCTGCTTTGCAATGAATGCGCCTTTCCTTGACCAGACCGCAATGTCTGCCGCCGTTCTGTAACGGTGCATAGGCGGGTATGCGGACGGCATTGAATTTGAATTTTTTAAAGAAAAATTGGAAAAACAATCGTAAACGAAGCTTTCAACATCATTTTGCGCCACCATTACATCTTCGGGGAGAAATGAAAGCCCCGTTGCCGCAACGCCGCCCTCTGCGGAATAGCCGAGACGGATCGGGCCGCCGAGAATTTTAATGCCGGTTGTTAGTCTGAAAAGCGCGCGGATTTCTTCGGCCGTTATCGGTGTCCCCCTGAGATACTTTCCGGGGACGGTCATTCCCGAAATGATGATAAAAACGTCAGCGGATTTGAATTGTTCGGCAAGCGTCTTTCCTAAAGCGCGAACAGTATCAATTGTAAAATATGAAATATCGTCTTCTTTGAAGCCGGCGTCAATCAGCGCGCCTGCCGTATATCTCGGATACGGGGAAAGATAAGGCGGAACCCCAAAGCAGGCGGGTTCATCTACATAGCCGTCTAAAATAATCGCTTTCATAATAAATCTGATTTTCTTCTCAAATGAATACCTTTATTTACTTACCTATCTACTTTTTGTGAGTTACTTTATTTCTGTATGGGCGCACAGCAGTATTTATATTTTGAGGCGGAGAACATTATGAGCAAGATTGCTGTTATTTATAAATCTAAATATGGTTCAACCAAGCAATATGCAGAATGGATTGCAGAAGAACTGGAAGCTCAAACTTTTGAATCAGCAAAAGTAAAATCCGCCGATTTAGCAGCCTATGATGTTGTGATTTACGGCGGAGGTCTCTATGCCGGTACAATCAATGGCGTAAAGACTGTTGCCGAAGCAAATTGCAATAAATTAGTTGTGTTTACCGTTGGACTTGAGCATGTTACTGCTGTAGATTGTGCGGATATAATGGCAAAAGCTTTCGCACCGGAGCTGCTGCCAACAATAACGGCATTTCATTTGCGCGGCAGAATGGATTACAAAAAAATGGGGCTTATCCATAAAGGAATGATGGCTGTTGTAAAATATGAAGCAGAAAAAAAGCCTGCGGATAAGCACACTCGTTTTGATGACTTCGTCCTCGAAACATACGGTAAAGAAGTTGATTTTGTAGATCGGGCGACAATTATGCCTTTGGTTGAATTTGTTCGCTCATTATAAGCATTTTTCATAAATTCCATTTGATTTTCCTTCTCAAATGAATACCTTTATTTATTTACCTATCCATTTTTTGTCTATGCCTACAATCGGAATTGCCGACACAACTTTTGCCCGCTTCAATATGGGCGCCGCTGCCGTTGACGAGCTCAAGCAGCGCATAAACGCGAAAGTCATCCGCGTGACGGTTCCGGGAATCAAAGATTTGCCCGTCGCCGCCAAAAAACTGATTGAAGAACAAAATTGCGACATCGTCATGGTTCTCGGAATGCCGGGCGGCAAACAGCAGGACAAAATGTGCGCGCATGAAGCGTCCCAGGGAATCATTATGGCGCAGCTGATGACAAACAAACACATCATTGAGGTTTTTGTTCATGAGGATGAAGCCCGCGACGACAAGGATCTTGCTTTTTTAATGGACAGCCGAACGCGTGAACATGCGCTCAATGTCATCAAAATGCTTCAATCACCCGAACAAATGATCAAAGAAGCTGGAACGGGACAGCGCGAAGGATACGCGGATGCCAAACCCGTCGGACGATAAAGAGATGCGGTAAATCGAATTTGGTGAGCGCTATGATTCTCATTTTTGCCGCTGTTTCCGAGCAGCAGATCAGAAATTTTGAAAACGGAAATATTGACAAGAATCAATTCATCGATGTTTTAGTGAATGCCGACCGAATCGGGCTTTCTCAAATTGACCGCGCCGCCAACGTTTTGGCAAATGATGACGAATTTTCGGAATATTATGAAATCATCGGAGCCGGAGAAATTCTTGCGGGCGGCGACGGTGAAGCATTGGTCATTGACCCGATTTCATTTGAAGATGAAGACGGAAGCGGTTTTATCGTCGCTGACCCCGCCGTTTACATGACAAATGATGAAATCAAAGAAGCCGTCGGGATTTTGGAATCGGTTGATAAAGAGCAATTTAAAGACGCTTTTGATTTCAAAATGAAAAAGCTGACCAAACGGAGTTTTTTGAGCAAAAAGAAACAGGCGCTGAAAGAAAGCGCGCCCGAGATTTTTGAAATGCTTTGGGATGAAATTGAGGCTCTGAGAGTATTTTATCAAAAAGCGAGCGTTGGCGGGAATTATGCCGTTGTCTTTTCGATGTATGAAGATGAAGATTTTGAATAAATTTGGCCCGAGGGGGGCAAATTTGAATAAATCTGGCCCGAAGGGGCAGATTTGAATAACGTTTGAATAAATATTTATCGTAATTACTTATTACATGTTTATCAAATCAAAATTACCAAATCAAAACATTTGCAAAAGGAGAAATATAAATGACAATGAAAATCGGATTCGTCATTGCAGAATTCAACAGAGATATTACGTACCAGATGGAGATTCTTGGAGAAGAGCACGCCAAATTCTTAGGTGCCGTTGTCGCCGAAAAAATTTACGTCCCCGGTGCTTACGACATGCCTCTCGCAATCAAAAAGCTTCTTGGAAACAAAGAAATTGATGCCGTCGTTACCATCGGCTGCGTTATTGAAGGCGACACAAGCCATGATGAAGTCGTCGTCGCCCAGGTGACCCGAAAGATGACGGACTTGTCCTTGGAATACGGAAAACCTGTTACGCTCGGCATTTCTGGCCCGGGCATGACGCGCATGCAGGCAATGGAAAGAATGGATTACGCCAAAAGTGCGGTGGAAGCAGCAGTTAAGCTGGTTCAGCGCGTTTAAGCCCTTCACTTTTTCAGAAAAGATATATCATTCAATTATCATCCGATTAGATTCGGCTGACTTTTCAGCCGAAACTGTTTTATTTATTCCGTTTTCAATGGAATTTATTACCATAGTTAATTATTATTGACAGAGAGTATATCAACCCGAAAAGAGCTTCAATGTCAATATTACTCAAAAAACTCAAAATTATTTCAAAAATATTTCAAAATTTCAGATTCATTGGTTTTTATTGAATCCCTTAAAGGTGCGGAAAAATGATTTCATCAAGAATAGAAAGGGTTGAAGAATCAGCGACAATCAAATCATCCAACAGAGCGAAAAAGCTGATCGCAGAAGGTATTGATATCATTAACTTCACGCTCGGCGAACCCGATTTTGATACGCCGGCAAATATTATTGAAGCGACGCACCGCGCTATGCTTGCCGGCGAAACCCACTATTCCGCCGGAGCGGGGATTCCCGAACTCAGAGCCGCAATCGCTGACAAATTAAGAAGTGAAAACGGCATTCCGACAGAAGCAAAAAACATCATGGTGACGCCCGGCGCGAAACTCGCGATTTTTGAATCGATGATGACGCTGATTGATGACGGCGATGAAGTTCTTTTATTTGACCCCGCATGGGTTTCATATGACGCCTGCGTTAAAATGGCGGGCGGCAAAACTGTTTGGGTGGAGACCGATCCCGAAAGAAATTACCGCCCGAAAAAGGATTTGTCGGAATACGTCACCGACAAAACCAAAATGATTGTGATTAACACACCCTGCAACCCGACCGGCGCCGTTTATGACAAAGATCAGCTTCAAGAAATCGCTGACTTGGCAATTGATCACGACTTTTTAGTCATGTCGGATGAAATGTATGAGAAAATCATCTACGACAAAAAGCATTACAGTATCGCTTCTTTTGATAACATGCATGAGCGTACCATTACCGTGAACGGCTTTTCAAAGGCGTATGCGATGACCGGCTGGCGCCTCGGATATATGGACATACCGCCGCACATTTTTAAAAGTTTTGAAAAAATTCAAAGCCACACCATCAGCAATACGACGACATTTATCCAATACGGCGGCGTTGAAGCGCTGAGAGGCCCGCAGGATGAACTTCACAAAATGCAGGCCGCATTCAAAGAAAGACGCGGCGTGCTTGTCGAAGGACTCCGAAATCTTGGTCTGAAATGCCCGATGCCGGATGGTGCTTTTTATGCTTACCCCGATGTCAGCGAATTCGGATCGGGAGAAGAAATCACCGGTCGCCTTTTAGAAGAAGCACATGTTGCCGTTTCTCCCGGAATCGCATTCGGCGAATCCGGCAAAAACAACATCCGTATCTCATACGCCGCATCCGTTGAGCGTATTCAAGAAGCGCTTGTTCGAATGGAAAAAGTATTCAGCTGATCGATTTCATGACATTCGTGAAATCAAAATATGAAAGAAAAGCTGTTGCTTTCTTATTTTAAGACAGTATTACATATGGCACCTTTTTGTATTACAAAACCGTTTTAAACGAAAAATGATATTGATTCATTCAAAATGAAATTGGAGATCACAAATGCCTCATCCGGAAATCCCGTGGGAAAAAATCGCCGTTTTTGACGTGAATCACGGCGGCCTGTCGATTGCAAAGCAGCTGGCGAAATACGGCATATCAGCTGTTGTTTTTGATGTTTATCAAAAGATGCCGGCAGACAAGATGAAAGCGGGCGTTGATGAATCAGGCATTGATAAATCCGGTTCCGCTGAACCGAAAATAAAAATAACCGCAAGCGCTGACGACTTAACGGATGATTTTGAAATCGTTTGCCTTCCTGTTCACTTAAGTCCCGAAAATGTATTTTATAAAAAAGCGGAAGAATTCGGCATCTCGATGGTGACGCACCATGAAATGGTTGGAAGGATTCTGAAGAGTGACCCGAGAATCGCTGACCGCTGCTTGATTGAAATTACAGGTGTTCGCGGAAAAACAAGCACAGCCGTTTTGCTGGCCCAAATGCTGTCTTACAAAAACCGCGTTCTTCTGCATACATCCAAAGGAATGACGTTATGGGATAATGGAAAATCCGAGTCCGTTGAGCCCGGAATCAGCATAACGCCGGCATATATTCCCGATTTGGCGGACATGGCTTTTGAAAGAAAATATATGCCCGACACACTCATTTTTGAAGTTTCTCTCGGATTTACGGGCGCGCAGGACATCGGCATTTTAACCGAGCTGCACCCGAATTATTCAGTCGCGGGAGAATCAATGACATCAACGGACGCGAAAACCAAAATGATCAGCCGATCAAAAGAGGGAAGCGTTTTTGTTATTAACTATGATGATTTAGAAATCGTTTCGAAGTATATTCGGAAAGATCAGGATTTGATCGTTTTTGATGACACGGGAGCCGCTGTTGAAGAGAAAACGCCGACCGACGTTTATGTCAACATAACAACGGGATCGGAAGAAGAGCTCGTCGCTGACATCGAATCATCCAGAACAGGCGTCTTTTTCAGAGCGTCGCTGAGTTCGGGCTATGACACGAACTCCTACAAAACGGCGATGGCAGCAGCGGTCGCCGCAGCGCTTGAGCTGGACATTTCCGAATCGCGGATTGCCGAAGTGATTTCCGGATTCAAGGGCGTCAAAGGGCGTATGCGCGAATATGAAGAAGACGGACGTTTGATTTTGGATAACTCCAATTCGGGGCTCACAATTGAAACAGCGGAAACAGCCGTCAAATACATGCTTGAAAAATATACGGATAAAAGGTCACCGGAATATGATTCAAGCATTTCAAGAAATGTAACGCTTGTCATCGGCGAAGAAGAAAAAACAGTCTGTGAGGGACTTAATCCCCATGATGTTGAAGAACTCATTGTGAATTATAAAGATGAAATTCAAAATTTGATTTTAGTCGGCGAACGAATGAAACCGTTTATGAAAGTGAAAGCCGCCGACTACAAACAAGAACCGCTTGAAAAAACGGAAGATGAAATATTCCGTAAATCCGATTATGCCGGTTCATTCAAAGAAGGACTTGAAAAAGCGATTGAAATAACGAAGGAAGGCGACATCATTATCGCGGCTGTCAAGTGTTTCAGATAAATAATAAGGGTAAAAAAATGATTGAAGAAAAACTGATTATTCATCCGAGGCCGAGTACGATTGTGGCCGCGCTTTATACACTTCGCGATTTAAATGTGGATGTGGCGATTTTACACGGGCCTCCCGGCTGCTCTTTTAAACACGCGCGTTTGCTTGAAGAAGACCGCCTCCGCGTTTTGACAAGCGCGATGGATGAAAACGATTTCGTATTCGGCGGCAGAGAAAAATTGGAGCGGACGATTGAAAAGGCGATTGAATTGTTCAATCCGAAAACAATCGCTTTGGTCGGCACCTGCACCAGCATGATTATCGGCGAAGAGCTTTCCGATTCGGCAATGTTTGCGCCGGACGGCATTGAATTCATTTGCATTGAAACGCACGCAGGTTACGCCAACAATACCGACGGCGTTATTTCCGTGCTTGAGCCCGCGATGGAATGCGGCATGCTGACGGATAAAGAATTAGAGCGCCAGCGGCATTTACTTGCGGAAGCGACAAACGTTGAAATCCGCCATGGCGCCGCAAGTAAAGGGTATTTGGAGCCTTCCCGCGGCGACATCAAATACAAAGCGGCCGAACATTTGATTGAACGGATCCGAAGCGGCAAAAAAATAGTCGGCATCTTAAACGCCAAAAAAGAAACGGCTTACATGTTTGCCGATGAGCTGATTGCGCTTTACGAAACGGCAAAAATGTTCGGCATGGAAGAAAACATTACGATCTTCGCGAACACGGATATCAATCTCGGTCTCCCGCGCGTCAAGGAACACGCCAAGAACGTGACGAAAGCGTTTGATGAGCGAAACATTCCGATACACGAAATTATCGGCGGCCTTGATGAATATGCCATCACAGGCGACATTATTAAAGATTTGATTTTAAACAAATACGGCGGATTTGACGCGGCTGTCATCGCCGGCGTTCCGCACGCGCTCCCGATGGACGCGTTTAACGGAATGGAACTCTTTTCAATTACGAACGGTCCGAGGCAGGTGGCGCCGCTCAAGGACATGGGACATCATCACGTGTTGGTGGAAATTGATTTGCATCCACAGACGCTCGGCGTTTCTGACATTGTTCCTGCGGAGTTTGGAGATACTCTCAGGGCGGTTGCGATGGATATTCTTAATGATGTTTAAAACGGAAATTCAGTCCGAAGTTTTCAGTATCCGATGAGTGAAAAATAATTTAATATAACATATTGAATGTTTTTCAACTATGATTCTTGATATAGTCACCGGTCACGCCAATATAATCGTTGCATTGGCGGCAATAGGCGCATTAATAATAACATTCGCACAATTGCTTTACACATCAAAAGAAATAGTCAAAAAAAATCGACATTCCAGGATCGAATTTTATAAACTTCAGCTTGAGAACTACTATGAGCCACTCTTTAATATGCTATCTGATTTTGCAGAAGCATTGAAAGAAGCAGACGGCGAAAAAGAAAATGTGTCACAAGATACACAAAATAAATTAAAAAAATCTTATAACGAGATACAGCGTATTGTCGCAATACACGGATATTATAATTTGAAAATAGATAATGAAAAGATAACAAACCCGTGCTCTCGTATTTTAAGAATAGAAAACGGAGATATAACAGGCAAGTATCCTCTTTGTGATTTGAAAGATAACAAGATAACATGCCCTTGTGATTCGAAACCTTGTAATTTAAGGAAAGAGGCCGAAAAGAGAACAAACATGTGCTTTTACAGCATATTTGTTTTATCCCGTCTACGGGAATCACAAAAGAAACGAGTTAATTTCGATATATCTGCTGTTGATAAAGATTATAAAAATGTAAATAAAAATGAAAAAATTGAAAGCTTAAACGAATTTATAAAAACATAGTTAATGGATAACTACGATGCCTACAAAAAACAAATCGGGGCAAATTTTGGTGGCGATGGCAATAAGGAAAAAGTTTTTGAGGGATTCATTGAAACTATTTATGGTGTACGCTTGGAAATCAAAACAATCAGCCGCTATATACGAGAAAAAAGTTCAGAGGAACTAAATAAAGAATATAAAAAGTAACGAGTTCTAATAATGAAGAAGATTATTGCAATTTACGGTAAAGGCGGCATCGGAAAATCCAGTACAGCCTCTAACATCGCAGCCGCCTGCGCGATGAACGGCAAAAAGGTGATGCTGATCGGCTGCGATCCGAAAAGTGACTCATCCATTACGCTTCTCGGCGGCAAAAGGATTCCGACCGTTCTTGATGTTTTAAGAGATAAGAAAAACGTCGAAAAGGAAGACGTGATTTTTGAAGGATTCGGGGGCGTTCAATGCATGGAAGTCGGCGGTCCCGAGCCGGGCGTCGGCTGCGCCGGACGCGGCATCATTGTCGCGATTGAAACGCTGAAAAAGATATATCCCGAATACCTTGACAACGATTTGATTATTTACGATGTTCCGGGCGACGTTGTCTGCGGCGGTTTCGTCGCACCGATTAAAAAAGGATTCGTCAATGAAGTTTATGTTTTGACATCGGGCGAATACATGCCGCTTTATGCCGCAAACAACATTTGCCGCGGTTTTGACAAAATCGGAATGGAACTTGGCGGTATCATCTGCAATTCAAGAAATGCCGACCGTGAGCGGGAACTTGCAGAAGAGTTTTCCAAAGAGATCGGAAGCAAGCTCATTGGTTATATTCCGAAAGACCCGCTTGTCCAAAGCTGTGAACGCGACGGCTTTTCGGTTCTTGAAAAAGCGCCCGACTCTGAGATTGCCGGCGTTTACAAAAAATTGGCGGAAGATTTGCTTGCCAATAATGAACGCGTGAAAGCAACGCCGCTTGATGATGATGAGTTAAGGAAATTATCCAAAAAATACAGTGCTTAATGCAGTTTAATACAGTTTAACATGCGTTTAAAAACGAATCATATTTTAAATTGAAAAATACGGAGAGATAAAATGACAGCCGACAGCCGATATGTTCCGAGAATTTTAATCTCTGCCGACCGCTCATCCTCGGGAAAGACAACGGTTTCGATGGGTATTATGGCCGCCTTAAAAGCCGCAGGCTACGTCGTCCAGCCGTTTAAAGTCGCTCTGGATTATATCGACCCGGCGTACCATACTGAAATTGTCGGTCGCCGCTCCCGTAATTTGGACGGCTATTTGATGGGGGAAGAAGGCGTTCTTGACGTTTTTACCTACGCGTGCGACTCCCTTGAAAACGACGGAAAAACAGCGGACATCGCCGTCATCGAAGGCGTCCGCGGCCTGTATGAAGGCTTAACCGCCGATACGGATATGGGAAGCACGGCGCAGATTTCAAAAATGTTGA